>CACZQT010000067.1 GCA_902783295.1 uncultured Lachnospiraceae bacterium | reverse complement strand
CCCCACTCTTTGGCGAGCCAGCCGCCGTAGCAGATGTAACCGATGAGGAGCAAAGCAATCGCAATGATCAGGATTAATGCTGCATTCATTTGTTACCCTCCCATGGTAATGTTGTGTAGAATATATCTATACCGAACTTCTCTACCGCTGCTCCGGCGGATCAAAAAGTTCGTTATAGCCCCTTGCTCCCTGCTCTGTCTCCGCGAAAGCCTTCACATACATCTTCCGCAGGGATCTTCCGGCAGGGTTTGTGAGCACCTCTTTCCCGTTCAGGTCTGCAACGACGAGCCTGACCTCCGAATGTCCTCTCATAGAGAACAGGTACCCTTTGTCAAAGCGAAAACTCCGGATCGCTTTTTTTGCCTCTTCGTCAGGTGTCTGCCTGCAAAGAACGGCAAAAGTCAGATATGTATACATATGATCCTTTTCCGGATATTTCTCTCCCTTCCGTACCAGAACCGGTTCCATATAAGCTGTTACACTTTCCAACAGCTCATGCAGAAGTTCAGGAGTACAGGAATCCTCCTCCAGAAAAAAAACATGCTCAAACGCCTTGACAGACCACAGCTTGGCTTTTTTCAGCAGTACATACTTCTCACCCAGAGATGAAAAATAAGCATACGCCGCGTACTGCTTTCCGTTGATCATATGCTGTTTATAGATATCGAAACTCTTTGCGTATTTCGCAAGGATTATGTTCAGATAGGCTGATGAATCCACGAAGCGGTTCCCCCTTACGGCCATGGTCATGCTTCCCGTCCATCCTCTGCCGTCCGGGGAGCTTTTTTCGCCGGAGAACTGAAATCCGCATGCGGAATTCTTTCCTTCAGTTCCTTCATCAGTTCCTTTGCCGGCTGGCTGCCCTGAAGCTGAATCTGAGCCAGTTCTCCCTCTTCGCCGCAGATGACCAGGTTTTCCACTTCCAGTTCGGTCTTTCCTCTGCCTGCAGGGATCAGGAAAACCCGGCGGAAGCACCGGCGGATCTCCGTATAGGGAATATAATAAATTCTAAGCCGGACTTTAAAGAAAAAAGTCCTGTCGCCCACACGGACTGTACCGAACCCCCTGGCATTTTCATATTCCGCCAGAAGATCCGGGTCCTTGGTCGCTTCCTGCTGCATCGAGTACAGTTTCATTTTTTACTCTCCGTACACTTTCCTGCGCCAATTCCTGCCTGGTCCGTTTTCTCTGATAGCAACTCCGCTCTTCGATGAAAGAGATAAAAACTGACCTTTTCTAAAATTTACAGTTCCTTATTCTAATACGTGCTTCATAAAAATGCAATACAAATTTATAGAATTTTCATAAAAAGAAGCGGCAAACCGCATGTTTGCCACTTCTTCCGATGTTTTTTATAACTGTTTTTTGAATAATTTTACTGCTCGGGCTCTACATCCTTGATACTCAGGTTGATACGTCCCATACGGTCGATTTCGATGACCTTTACCGTAACCTCATCGCCGATGTTGACTACATCTTCTACGCGGGCTACACGGCGCTTCGCCAGCTTGGAGATATGCACCATGCCGTCCTTGCCGGGGCAAAGCTCTACAAAAGCTCCGAAATTCATGATGCGGACTACCTTGCCGGTAAAGATCTGGCCGACTTCCACATCGTTCACGATGGTCTGGATGGTCTTGATGGCCTTGTCGATCATCGCCTGGTCGGTACCGCAGACAGCTACGCTGCCATCATCCTCGATATCGATCTGTACGCCGGTATCGGCAATGATCTGATTGATAACCTTGCCCTGTTTACCGATAACATCGCCGATCTTTTCAGGATCAATCGAAATCTGAACGATCTTCGGAGCATACTTGCTGACTTCTGCTCTGGGTTCGCTGATAACCGGTGCCATCACTTCGTCCATGATGTACAGACGGGCAGCACGGGTACGCTCCAGCGCGTCGTGGATAATGCTCTCCGTCAGGCCATGGATCTTAATATCCATCTGGATGGCGGTAATTCCATTGTGAGTACCGGCTACCTTGAAGTCCATATCCCCGAAGAAATCCTCCAGGCCCTGGATATCCGTAAGCACCAGATAATCATCATCCGTCTCACCGGTCACCAGACCTACGGAGATGCCGGCTGCCATTGTCTTGATCGGAACACCTGCTGCCATCAGGGACAGGCAGGAAGCGCAGACACTGGCCTGAGAGGTGGAACCGTTGGATTCCATTGTTTCAGATACGGTGCGGATGGCATAGGGGAACTCTTCCACAGAAGGAAGCAGCGGCAGCAGTGCACGTTCCGCCAGAGCGCCATGACCGATTTCACGGCGTCCCGGACCTCTGGAGGGTTTGGTTTCGCCCACAGACCAGGACGGGAAATTGTAGTGATGCATGTACCGCTTCTGAGTTACGGTCTCATCCAGTCCATCCACCTTCTGGGCAGCGGACATGGGAGCCAGCGTACAGGCGTTCAGAATCTGAGTCTGTCCACGGGTGAACATACCGGAACCATGAACGCGGGGCAGCAGATCGATCTCGGCAGCCAGCGGACGGATCTGGTCAATTGCGCGGCCGTCAGGACGCTTGTGGTCCTTCAGGATCATCTTGCGGACGGTCTTCTTCTGGTACTGATAAAGAGCTTCACCAACCGCAGATACCCATTCGGGATGTTCTTCCGCATAACGCTCTTCCAGGCGGTCCTGAATCGCACGAATATTGGCATCCCGCACCTGCTTCACATCTGTGAAAACAGCTTCTTCCATTTCAGGACCGGGGATAAAGGTGGTCATATCCTCCCAAAGTTCGGGATCCACCACACACTTGATATAGTCATGCTTTTCCTTGCCGTTTTCTGCTACGATTCCGTCAATAAAGGCAATGATCTCCTTATTCACTTCATGCGCCATCTTGATGGCTTCAAACATGACGTCTTCTGTAACTTCATTGGCACCGGCTTCAATCATGATAACCTTTTCCCGGGTAGAAGCTACGGTCAGGGCCAGGTCGGACATGCATTTCTCTTCGGTTGTGGGATTGACTACGAACTTACCATCGATCAGGCCGATCACCGTTCCGGCAATAGGACCGTCAAAGGGAATGTCGGAAATGCTGGTAGCAATGGAAGCACCGATCATGGCGATAACTTCCGGCATGCAGTCCGGATCTACACTCATCACCATGCAGTTCAGCGTTACGTCGTTCCTGTAATCCTTCGGGAACAGGGGGCGCATAGGACGGTCGATCACGCGGGATGTCAGAATCGCATGCTCGCTGGGCTTTCCTTCTCTCTTGTTGAAACCGCCGGGGATTTTGCCCACGGCATACATCTTCTCTTCATAGTCTACGCTCAGGGGGAAGAAGTCAATGCCGTCCCTGGGCTTGTCTGAGGCAGTAGCGGTAGCCAGAACCACCGTTTCGCCATAGTGCATCAAAGCAGCGCCGTTGGCCTGAGCGCCAACCCTGCCGATATCTACGGAGAGGGTACGTCCGGCCAGTTCCATCGAATAGGTCTTGTACATGTTTTTTCCTTTCTGAAAAAATCTGAAAAAATGGGTTTGACAGCGCCTCGAAACAACTGAACGGAGCAGGCAGCAACTCCTGCTCTCTTCAGAAGTCTCGAAAGAGCTGTCAGTAACGTGGAAATAGGGTGGAATGACTCCACCCTATTTTGACTGCAGGCCTGATTATTTACGGATCCCCAGTTTTGCGATAAGAGTACGGTATCTTTCGATATCCTTGTCACGCAGATAGGTAAGCATGCTCCGTCTCTGACCAACCATCATCAGCAGGCCGCGGCGGGAGTGGTGATCCTTCGGGTTTACCTTCAGATGCTCGGTAAGCTCGGTGATACGGGCTGTCAGAAGGGCTACCTGTACTTCGGGCGAACCGGTATCCCCGGGGGTTCTGCCGTATTCGGCAATAATCTGTTCTTTCTTTTCTTTGGTAATCATAGAAATATCCTCCTTGTTCTTTCTTACCGGATACCAGGCTGCGGTCGGAGTCTCCGGCAGCTGGGTATCGGCGAGCCTTTAAAAGGGTATCATACCGACCTACCCTTGTCAAGGACTTTTGTTGTCTCTGTGTCAGATACAGATCAGATCAGTCCAGTACATTAACAATCTTAACGGGAGTACGGTATGTCCAGCTGCGGACCTGGATGCCCGCTCTTTCGGACTGAGCACCTACGCATTTCCCATTGCCGATATACATTGTAACATGGTTGATGGTGCCGCCTTTGGCATAAAAGATCAGATCGCCCGGCTGCATGTTATCTGAGGAAACGCGCCGTCCCTGTTCAGCCTGGGTCACACTGTAGTGATCCAGCTGAACTCCGAACTTCTGATATACCTTCATGGTAAAACCTGAGCAGTCACAGCCATTGATCAGGCTTACGCCGCCCCACACATAAGGATTGCCGATAAACTGCATGGCATAATCCACGATCTGCTGGCGGATGGATTCCTCCGGTTCTTCATATTCAATCGCCCGCCCCAGTGTATAGCCCAGGGTTACATAATTGGCGGAAACATAGCCTACGGAATCGTTGTCCAGTTCGATCTGGATCCAGTCGCCCTGACTTTTGATCACGTCATAGCGTTCATTTTCATCCAGGCGGTCCAGAATCTCCGAATCCTCACTGGGTTCTGTTCTGACATTCAGAACATCCGTATCCACTGTGATTTTCGGGTTATCCATGGCCTCAAACGCCATGGATATCGCCCGGTCTCCCGTCACAATATATTCCTTCGCTACGTATCCTTCTACCGGACCGGACAGGATATAATACCAGCTTCCCGATGTCTCCTGTATATCGCAGATATCATTGCCTACCATCTTCCCGATAACTTTTCCGTTTTCCGAAGGCTTTTCCCGGACATTCAGATAGCCGCTTTCAATATCTACGATGCCCAGGTTGTCAAAACGGTTCATCAGGGTTTCCAGAGAACCCTCCCGTGCCAGAGCCAGCTGGATTTCCACAGATTCTTCATCGGAGACAATGACCGTCTCCTCTTCTTCCTCTGCCTCCGCTGTCTCTTCAGCCACATCATCCGGCATATTTTCAAAAAACGGCTCTTCCTGCGCAGGAACCCCTGCAGTTTCCTCCACAGATTCTTCCGCAGCCGCCGTTTCTTTGTTCTCTCCTTCTTCCCCGCTCCCGTCCTGTGAAGACTCCCTCGCGGGGTCCTGCGCTTCCCGGGTTCCGGCGGACTCCAGCAGGGCGCTGATTCCCGCAGCCTGTACTTCCCGGGCTGAAGAAGCGCCCAGACAGAATACCAGCAGCCATATGGCCAGTTTCTTCCCGATTCTTCTTCGCGTCATACCGCATACCTCCTCCGGTGTATTCCGGTTTTCCCGTCCTACTTCCGGTTTTCCGGATCGTTTTCCCTGCAGTCTCTCCGGACCTGTTCCTGCAGTTCTTCCAGGCTGTCAAACCTTTTTTCCGGCCGCACAAAATGCTTTAACTCCACCTTAACGATCTTTTCATAGGCGTCACCGGCAAATCCATAAAGGTAAGTCTCCACTCCGGCCGCATTTCTGCCTGAAATAGTGGGTTTAATCCCCACATTCGAAATTCCCTGGTATCTTTTTCCTTCCAGGACAACTTCCGAAGTATACACTCCGAACGCCGGCAGATATCTCTCGGGAGAAATCTCCTGATTAATCGTGGGGAATCCCAGCCTGCTTCCGAGCCTGCGGCCGTGGAGCACCCGGGAGCAGAAACCATAAGGCCTCCCAAGCATCGCTTCGACATCTTCCACCTTTCCCTCAGAAAGGCAGCAGCGAATTCTGTGACTGCTGATTACATCCCCGCCATAGCGTTCTTTTTCCACAACCTTCAGGCGATAACCGCCTTCTGCTTCATGTTCTTTCAGGAAACGAATATTGCCGCGGCGCTGAAAACCGAAGGCACAGTCAGGGCCGGCCACGATCTCTTTCATGCGCAGCTGCCCGATCAGTACCTTCTGAAGAAAGTCTTCGGCCGGCATGCGCATCAGTTCTTCGGTAAACGGAATTTCTATAAACACATCCACTCCGGCTTCCTCTGCCAGGGCACGCCTTTCCTCACGTGTGGTAATCCCCGCCTCTCCCTTTCCGGTAATGACGGTGCGCGGCATGGCGGCAAACGTAAACAGAACCGTCTGCGATCCTCTCCCACGGTCCTGAAGAGCTTCTTCCAGAAGCTTCCGGTGTCCCCGATGGAACCCGTCAAATTTACCGATCAGTACAATGGAGTCCTTTTGCTGACGAATCTCCTTCGGATCAAAAATCGTTCGCATTTGTCTGTCTCTCAAAACCTTTACGATCCCAAAAACATGGTCACCGGCATCAGACGCTGCTTCTCCGGATTCCACTGATACAATGCAGCAAATGTCCCGTCCTGAAAGCAGACGGCTGTCAGCCCTTCTTCAGGTGCTTCACCGCTGCCCCAGTCTCTCCGCAGCGGGTTGCCGTTGGCCAGTGCCTTCTCCCGTTCCTGAAAAACATGGAAATGCGGCAGCCCTCGGAAGACTTCTTCCAGGGGAATTACATACTCCCCGATCCGGCCTTCCCGTGCAAGAGCTTCCACCTCAGACAGGCGCAGAGACTGTTCCAGGGTAAATCCGGCAGCCTTTGTACGCACCAGTGCTTCCATAGCGCCTCCGCACAGCAGCTTTTCACCAATATCATGGCAGAGCGTCCGGATGTAAGTTCCCTTGGAACAGGCAACCGAAAAAAACACCCTGGGAAGCTCAATCTTCCGGATGATAAGCGATTCTATCGTAACGGGACGCGGTTCCCGGGGAACCTCCCGCCCGGCCCTTGCCAGATTCACCAGCTTCTGCCCGTCGATCTTCAGGGCTGAATACATGGGCGGCACCTGCAGGATTTCTCCGGCAAACGAAGCCATCACTTCCCGGACAGCCGCTTCCTCCGGCAGTTTTCCCGCAGTCGACAGAATGGTCCCGCTCATATCCTGAGTATCCGTCGTCACTCCCAGACGCAGAACGGCATCATAGCTCTTGCCCTCTTCCAGAAGATGGCTGCTGGCCCGTGTTGCCTTTCCCAGACACACCGGCAGCACGCCTTCCGCATCCGGATCCAACGTCCCTGTATGACCGATCTTTTTCTGGCGAAGGATTCCTCTCAGCTTTGCCACTACATCATGTGAGGTAAATCCTTTTTCCTTATTAATAATCAGAATACCATCCATTGTCAATCCGTTTCTCCCGGAGCCCCACTCAGACGCATCTGCCGGGCTGCGCAGGCTGCCAGTTCGTCCAGCACCTGCCAGGGGTCCTTTTCGGTTCTCCCGCCGGCTGCCATCCTGTGTCCTCCACCGCCATATTCCGCAGCGATCCGGCTGACATCCACAACATGGTTGCTTCGCAGGCTGATTTTAAACATCCCCGGTTCTGTTTCATAGAGGAAGGCTGCCATTTCTACATCCCTGGTAAGCCGGAGCTGATCGATAATGCTGTCCATATCGTTTCTGCCCGCCCCCAGCTTCTTCTGGTCCTCCAGCGTCATAACAGAGCCTACGACACACCCGCCTTCCAGAAGTCTTGCCTGCAGCAGTCCGTAACCCAGCGCCTTGTTCTGAATAAAGCTCTTCTGAAAGTAGGTTTCGTCAATAATCCGCGCGGCATTTACCCCTTTGCTCAGGAAAGCCCCGGCTGTACGCATTGTTTCTTCTGTCGTACTGGAGAAACGGAAAAGTCCCGTATCATGAGCAATTCCGAGATACAGGCACTCTGCCGCCGCAAGGGAGATTTCTTCCATAGAAACCAGATGCGCGACCATCTCAGAGGCCGAACTGCACCCGCCTTTAATGATATCCACCTCCGCAAAGCCGCGGTTGGTGGCATGATGGTCGATACAGATCGAATGTTCCGCTGCATCAAGAAAGCGTTTCCCGTCCCCCAGCCGTTCCGGACCCGCCGCATCCACACAGATCACCAGTTCTGCAGGCCATTCCGCGGAAAAATCATGGGATACCTTGTCCACACCGCTCAGGAGCGCAAACTCTTCCGGAAAAGCTTCCAGGACCACCTGCACGCCTTTTTCCGGATAGAGCCCGGTCAGCAGATGATACAGTCCCAGGCAGGCTCCGACACAGTCTCCGTCCGGATGCACATGTCCGAGGATCAGCACATTCTGCGCTTTTTCTGCCAGCGGCTGTCCATGTTCCTGCCAGCGTTTTCTTACTTCCTGCATCTTACTGCCGTCCCCCGTCATCTCCGGATTCACCGTCTTCCTCGTCCCCGGATGTCTCTTCTTCAATTTCCTCTTCGTCTTCTTCCTTTTCCGCTTCGGAAAGAGCTTCAATCTTTCTGGTCATGGCAATGCCGTACTCAATGGAAGTATCCGGAATGAAACTGATCTCCGGTGTGTTGCGGAGGTTGACGGTCTGGGCCAGCCTGTGGCGGATAAAACCGGAAGCCTGCCGCAGGCCTTCGATAGTTGCTGCCAGAGCTTCTTCTCCGGAAAGCACGCTGATATATGCCTTACAGGTTTTCAGATCCGGCGCAACCTGAACATCCGTCACACTGACCATGATATCAATGCGGGGATCCTTCACTTCTTCCCTGATAATCCGGGAAAGTTCACGCTGTACTTCGCTGTTGATTCGTATGTTCTTTATACTGTTCTTTCTCATCGTTTCCCCTGAATGAAAAGAATGTGCGAAAGAGCCACCGAAACAGGGCGGCTCTTATCACACACCTTTTGTTTTGATATGAATGAACCTTGTGCAGATCTCTGAAGAAACTCTGATTCTGTCAGTGTTCCCCTTTATGCGCGGGAAACCTCTACCATATCATAAGCTTCCACCAGATCATCTTCCTGCAGATCGTTGAATTTATCAAATACCAGACCGCATTCGTAGCCTGTAAGCACTTCCTTCACATCGTCCTTGAAGCGCTTCAGGGAAACCAGGTCGCCGTCGAAAAGCTGTTCGCCATCCCTGGTAACACGGCACTTGCAGCCGCGGGTAATCTTGCCGTCCAGTACGTAGGAGCCGGCAATTGTGCCGACGCTGGAAGCCCGGAAGGTCTGGCGGACAATGGCATGTCCCAGTACACGCTCTTCGAAGACCGGATCCAGCATGCCCTTCATGGCAGCTTCTACGTCCTCAATTGCCTGATAGATGACCTTATACAGACGGACATCCACCTGTTCGCGTTCGGCTACCTGTTTCGCCATAACATCCGGCCGTACATTGAAACCGATAATAATGGCATTGGATGCGGATGCCAGCATGACATCGGATTCATTGATGGCACCAACACCGCCATGGATAACCTTGACCACCACTTCGTCGTTGGAAAGCTTCACCAGGCTCTGCTTTACAGCTTCCACAGATCCCTGTACATCTGCCTTGATGATCAGATTCAGTTCCTTCACATTGCCGGCCTGAATCTGGCTGAACAGATCGTCCAGAGACACTTTGGACTTGGTGTCCTCCAGAAGTTTCTTCTTGTTTTCCGCGATAAAGGTCTCCGCGTAGCTGCGGGCATCCTTCTCATTTTCGGTCGCATTGAAGATCTCTCCGGCGTTCGGAACGCCATCCAGACCCAGAATTTCCACAGGTGTGGACGGACCGGCTGTCTTGACCTGCTGTCCCTTATCGTTAATCATTGCACGGATTCTGCCGTAGCAGGCACCGGCCGCCACATTATCACCCACATGAAGCGTACCCTTCTGTACCAGAACGGTAGCTACCGGACCGCGTCCCTTATCCAGCTGGGCTTCGATTACCAGGCCTCTGGCTTTACGGTTGGGATTTGCCTTCAGTTCGGCTACTTCTGCAACGAGGAGCACGGATTCCAGCAGCGTATCGATGCCTTCGCCGGTCTTGGCGGAAATCGGTACGAAGATATTGCTTCCGCCCCATTCTTCCGAAACCAGTTCGTATTCCGTCAGTTCCTGCATCACACGCTCTACATTGGCGCCGGGTTTATCAATCTTGTTGATAGCAACGATGATCTCCACACCGGCTGCCTTTGCATGATTGATGGCTTCCACCGTCTGCGGCATAACGCCGTCATCCGCAGCTACGACCAGGATTGCAATATCCGTGGACTGCGCGCCGCGCATACGCATGGCGGTAAAGGCTTCGTGGCCGGGCGTATCCAGGAAGGTAATGCTCTGTCCGTTGATTTCTACCACAGAGGCACCTATCGCCTGAGTAATACCGCCGGCTTCCTTGGCTGTTACATTGGTATTCCGGATTGCATCCAGCAGGGAGGTCTTACCGTGATCGACATGACCCATGACGCAGACAACGGGCGGACGGCTGACCAGATCTTCCGGCCTGTCCTCAGTGGTATCCTTGAGCAGTTCCTCAATGACATCTACCTGGACTTCCTTCTCGGTCAGGACATCGAATTCCACCGCGATATCGGCAGCGGTATCATAGTCAACTTCTTCGTTGACAGTCACAACCTTTCCTGTAAGGAAAAGCTTTTTCACAATGACGGACGGATTGATTTTCATCTTTTCCGCCAGTTCACGGATCGTCAGCTTCTCCGGAATCACAATCATCTTGATGGCAGGTTCTTCCACCACCTTCTTCGCCGGCTTGCCGGGACGGGCAATCTCTCTGGTCGGAGCTGTCTTACCCTTACCGGAAGGACGTCTGAGTTCATCGCTTTCTTTCCTGTCAAAGCGGTTGCCGGCATTCTTATTCTTCTGACCGTTCCGCTTGCCGCCTGGCTTCTGAACCCCCATATCCGCCATGCCGCCGCCGGAAGGTCTTCCGCCTCCCTGGACACCCATACCGGGTCTGCCGCCCTGGCTGCCTGCACCGGGTCTGCCGCCCTGGCTGCCCATACCGGGTCTGCCGCCCTGGCCGCCCGCTGCGGGTCTGCCGCCCTGACCGCCTGTGCCGGGTCTGCCGCCCTGGCCGCCTGCACCGGGTCTGCCGCCCTG
>CACZQT010000066.1 GCA_902783295.1 uncultured Lachnospiraceae bacterium | reverse complement strand
GGTACAAGATCGAGTTTGCGGCCGGCGGAGCCACTGTGACGGGTTATCTGAACAGCCTGTATGTGGCGCCGAAGGCGGAATAGAAAACAGCCGCGCGGGCGGGAAGCAGACAGCTTCCCGCCCGCTTTTCATATAGGAAGGAAAAAAGTATATCTTTCATTAAAAAAACACAGAAATCTACTGGAAAACAGGAAAGCCATCGGCTATAATAATCAAATGAGTACAACTATCCTTACGGACATTCGGTAGAATGGTTCCGTACGGCAATATGTACCAGGAAGGGCGGCGAGAAGATGTCTTTAGACACTATCAGGATCATCACCGAGGCAGAACAGGCGGCGCAGAAGTCACGTGACGAGGCGGCGGCCCAGTGCGCATCGGCGCTGAAGGAGGCGCGGCAGGCCGGCGCTGACCTGATCGAGGAAGCCAGAAAGCGGGCCGGTGAGGAAGCCGACAAGCTGAAGGCGAAGGCCGAAGAGGAAGGAAAAGCCGCGGCCATGGAGCTGGCGGAAAAGACGAAGAATCAGAAAGCGGTCATCCTGGCATCTGCCGAGGCCAAGATGCAGGAGGCGGTCTCCTACATCCTCGGCCGGATCACGGAAACGTAAGGAGACGCGCATGACGAGAATGATTCCAGAGGAGAGGGGGCGATCGATTGGCCATTGTCAGAATGAGCCGGCTGAAGCTGGCCGGGCTGCGTTCCGAACGGGAACGGCTGCTGCGCGAACTTCAGAAGCTCGGCTGTGTGGAGCTTGAAAGCCCGGCCACGCCGGAGGAGGCTCAGGAATGGCTGACGATGACGGCCAGGGATGAAGCCGACGACAGCAGGCTGCGGGCGGCAAAGACGAAGCTCACCGCTGCGCTGGCCACGCTGGACAGATATGCGCCAGCCAAAGGGGGGCTGTTCTCCCGAAGGCCGGAGATCAGCGTGGACGAGTTCTTCTCCGTAGAGGATGTGAGCTCGGAACTGATGGATGCGGATGCCATACTGGAGGCGGAAGCTTCCGTAAAAAAGGCGATCGACCGTCACAGCCGCCTGATCAACCGGATCCGGGCGCTGGAGCCGTGGACCATGCTGGATGTCCCGCTCAACCGCAGGAAGACCGCCTGTACCAGGGTGATCCTGGGAACGTTGCCGGCAGGGCATTCCGATGAGCGGATCAAGACCAGGCTGGACGAGGCCGGCGTGGACTACAGCTACGCCGAGATCGCATCGGAAGAGGACACATCCTATCTGCGGATCCTGGTCTACAAGGACGATTATGAGGAGGCCTGGCGCATACTGCGGCAGGAGGGACTGGCCGAGGTGGATCTGCCCGCGTTCGAGGGTACGGTCCCGGAAGCACTGGCAGAACTCAGGGAGAGCGCGGAGAAAGCCGAAGCCGCTGTTCGCCAGGCGGAGACGGACGTGGCGGAACTGGCGCCCGCAAGGGAGAAACTCCGGCTTGCCGTTGACAGAGTCACACGGCAGACCGACGCACAGGAAGCCCGGACGGCCCTGATGGTCACGGAGAGCGCGTTCTATACCGAGGGCTGGGTCCCGACAGAGTCTGTTCCCCGGCTGAAGAAACTGCTTGACGGTTACAATGTCAGCTGGGAAGTCGAGGAAGTTCCCTTTGAAGAGAGTACCGAGGTACCGACCAAGCTGAAGAACAACGTGCTGACGCGTCCTTTGAATATGGTCACGGACATGTACAGCCTTCCTGCCTACGGAACCATTGATCCGAACCCGCTGATGGCCCCGTTCTTCGTGGTCTTCTACGGGCTGATGATGGCGGACATGGCCTATGGCATACTGATGATCCTTGCCGGGATCATCATCCTGAAGGCGATGCATCCCCGTCAGGGCATGAAGAATCTGGCCGGAATCGCGATCCTGTGCGGCATCACGACATTCATCTTCGGTGCCATGACCGGCGGCTTCTTCGGGGACTTCATCCCACAGCTGGCAAAACTGATCAATCCGAATACGACGCTGAAGGCACTGCCCAGTCTGTTCACGCCGCTGAACGATACGCTGATGATCCTGGTGGGGTCTCTCGCACTGGGCGTCGTACAGATCGTCGTGGGAATGATCGTGAGCATCGTATACAAGGCAAAGCACGGCGACTTTGTCGATGCGCTGTTTGATGAGATCACATGGTTCGTGATCCTGGCCGGTATCGCACTGGCTGTGTTGGGCGTAGGAAATGTCAGAGGCATTCCTGTGTGCCTGATCATAGGCTGCCTGATGCTGGTATTCGGAGGGACAAGGAAGGCAAAGGGATTTGGAAAGCTGACAAGCCTGGTCGGACTGATCTACAACGGTGTGACGGGATATTTCAGCGATATCCTGTCCTATGCCAGGATCATGGCCCTGATGTTGGCCGGCAGCGTTATCGCGATGGTCTTCAACACCCTGGGTTCCGTCAGTGGCAATGTGGTGGTGTTCGTCATCATCTCCCTGATCGGAAACCTGCTGAACCTGGTCCTGAACCTGCTGGGGTGCTATGTGCACGACCTGAGGCTCCAGTGCCTGGAATTCTTCAACCGCTTCTATCATGAAGGCGGACGGGTCTTCAGACCCCTGAAAGCGGATACACAATATGTGGATATCATAGACAACAAGGATATTTAAGGAGGAGTATTGATCATGAGTTTCGGTATTTTCATTGCATTTCTGGGTGCGGCGCTGGCCGTCGGTCTGAGCTGCGTCGGTTCCGCCAAGGGCACCGGCATGGTGGGTGAAGCTGCTTCCGGGCTTCTCTGCGAATACCCTGAGCATTTTTCCAAGTGCCTGATTCTGCAGGTGCTTCCCGGTACCCAGGGCCTGTACGGCCTGGTCGTCTGGTTCTTCGCACTGTTCCAGATGGGAGCCTTCTCCGGTGGCATCGGCGATCTGACGGTCTATGAAGGCGCCCGCATTTTCGCGGCCTGCCTGCCCATGGCCATGGGCGGCCTGCTGTCCGCTATCGCTCAGGCACGTGTAGCTGTTTCCGCCATCAACATCATCGGCAAGAAGCCCAATGACTGGTCCAAGGGCATCATCATGTGCGGTATCGTTGAGTTCTACGCCATTCTGTCTCTGCTGGCTTCCATTCTGCTGATTATGAACGCCCTGTAAGCAGGAGGAATCTCTTGTATGAACGGGATTGACAAAGTTACGGCCCGTATTCAGGCTGAGGCTGATGCGGCCAACGCCGCCGCACTAAATAATGCGCAGCAGCAGGCCGAGGAGATCCTCGATGAATACAGACAGGCCGCGGGAGAGGAGTTC
>CACZQT010000065.1 GCA_902783295.1 uncultured Lachnospiraceae bacterium | reverse complement strand
CTGGGATACTGAGCTTCGAATAATTGTATTAAGAAACGCCGGTACAGTGATGACTGCCGGCGTTTTTTAGATGTAGTTTTTTAGATTTAGTCTCTCAGGTGTATTCAGAAGCAGCAGGGAATACCGTTATTCCGTCTTTGTCTTTGTCTCTGCCTCTGCCACCGTCTCTAATCCTGTTTCTGCTTTTTTCTGAACAGAAGCATTCTGCAATTCTCTGCTTTCCAGTTTTCTTCCTACGACTTCACGAAGAATATAATAGACAAACGCCGCAAACGGGATCGCCAGAAGGATTCCCCAAACGCCGAACATTTTACCGCCGACGACGATACAGGCAATAACCATGACTCCCGGCACTCCGAGGGCACCGCTGAACATTCTGGGTTTCAGCAGATACCCGTCAAAGAACTGCAGAATGACTGTGAAAATAAGGAACTGCAGAGCATAGATGGGATGTACCAGAAACAGCAGGAATGCCCCGATAATGGCGCCCACTACCGGCCCGAATGTCGGTGCCAGATTTGTGATGCCGACGACCACGGAAACCAGTACGCCGTACGGCATGCCGGCAATCAGCATGAAAACAAAATTCGCAACACCGACGAAAAGAGCATCCAGAAGGCTGAAAACGATATAGCGTATCAGAATGGAATTACCACGCTTCAGAAAATCCATCATCCTCTGGTTGGTCTCCGGCTTCTGAACAGCGCGGATGATCTTGTCGATCCCATGCAGCAGACGGTTCTTGTCAGCCAGGAAATACAGCGCCAGCACAGCTGCGATCACAAAATCCAGGATATTGACTCCGATATTTCCTATAACCGAAAATATCTTGTTCAGACTCGTCGGCAGAGCGCTCTGCAGATTGGAAAACAGCCCTTCTACACTCTGCTCAATGCCGGAGATATCTATATTCCGGGCGGCAAAAAAGTCTGAAATGTTCTTAAGTACCTTCTCTGCCGAGGCCACATATTCATCCAGATTAGACACAAACATACCTACACTGGAAACAATCTGCGGGACCAGGAAAAAGCCGAGGAGGAACAACAGAAATAAAACAAGCACCGCGGAAATCGCCAGTGACAGGATATGCCTGGTGGTCTTATTAAACCGCTTCTTAAAAACCTTTCCCTCAAAAAGATTTACCAGAGGATTCAGAACATAGGCGAAGACAATACCCAATATGACAGGACGGAAAAAATGAAGTAAACCGCCTATATAACTGAGCACTGAGGGCAGATTTGAAAGAATCACAAAAACGACCACACCGATACAGATCGCTATGGTCATAGGCACCCATTGTTTATTTTTCCAGTTCTTATTCCATCTCATAACAGCTGCAGCCTTTCAGCAGCTTTTTATAGTCTCTTCACATAATACGTTTTCTGGACAGGCCTGTCAAGAACGCACGTACTCAAGGCTGCGGGAAGGTTCCTCCTCCGGGCGGCATTTCCTGGCCGGGTCCAGCGTTTCCTGCAGGAGGGACTCCACTTTCTGTGGCAGAACCCGCATTTTCTGCAGATGGTCCACCACTTCCCGGAACAGGTTTCGCATTTTCTATGGGCTGAGTTCCACTTTCTTGGGATGGTTCTGCTTTTTCTGCAGACGGGCCCCCACTTTCCGGGACAGGCGCCTGCACTGCACCGGTCTCCGACGGAACATTCCCGTTACGAATCATCCCGCCGTTATCCTGTTCATTTGTCTGCTCCGGTGCAGCTCCCGCTTCATTTGACTGCTCCGGCCGGGTTTCGGGTTCACCTGGCTGCTCCGGTGCAGCTACTGCTTCATCCGGCTGCTCCGGCCGGGTTTCGGACTCACCCGGCTGCTCCGGTGCAGCTGCTGCTTCATTCAGCTGCTCAGGCCGGGTTCCGGACTCATCTGGCCGCTCCGGTGCAGCTGCTGCTTCATTCAGCTGCTCCGGCCGGGTTCCGGACTCACCTGGCTGCTCCGGCATTACCGGTTCTTCTGCCCCCGAAGGACTGGGTGCATCTATCGGTCTGGGTGTATCTGCCGGTATTTCTGTATTTTCCTGGTTCTGATGCATCTCGGGCGGAAGCATTTCCTGTACTTCTTTCTGAATCTTTTCTTTTCGTTCTTCATTCCTGGACGTCACAGATATTTCAGCCTGTTCCTGTCCTTCCGTGATTTTATCCAGAGTATCCGAGAGAGATTTTCTGCTTCTCACAGAAATCTTCATTTCAGAAACGGTCTCTCCGCTTTTTTCGTCAAGGGCCCTGACTCCAACCACTTCATCTTTTTTGTTGAGTGTCAGTTCCAGAGAAGAATCCTCTGTGGTGACCGTAACTGTAGAATAGGCAAAAACATTTTCTGAGGCATAATACAGACCGCTTCCCGAGATAACAAAGACTGCTGCAGCTGCAGCAGCTGCCCGGTACCATCTGCGGATAGCATTTCCTGACGTGGCCCTGTCTTTTTTCCCGGCTGCGTTTATATCTTTGTTTCCGGCTGCGATCAGCGTTACATTCGGAACGTCCCGTTCGATTTCCTGGCCGACCGTGTAGTTTTCATTCCGGATCTTCTGCACAAACCCTTCGTCGGTCAGTACTGCCGCATATTCTTCTTTGATTTCAAGTACAACAGCCTTCTTCATGCTTTCATTTCCTCTCGGACTATATGCAGATACTCCGCCAGCAAAGGGTAGTCTCCATGTAAAATGAGTGCTGCGGCAATAATATAACGGCGGTGTTTCTCGATCACCTTTCCGGAAATACCGCTCTGCCGGATCAGTTCTTTCATCGGCAGGGTCTTTGTGTTTTCCAAAGCTTGAAAAACTTCTTCCTGTTTTATCAGAACGGCAATAACTGCCGCACATTTTTTCCTGCTCTTCTGTGCTTTCGGAGACGACTCTGTCAGATCAAAGAATGAAAACCCAAATGATTCCAATTCCTTCTGCATCGCATCGATCTCGTCCTTTATTGTATATTTACCAGGCCAGTTTTCATGATCCGGGATCGTTTCCGGTATTTCTTCCGGTTCTTCTCTGTCGTGCCTGTATTTGTCACGTATCCAGTCTGTCAGCCGCCTTCTTACGATCACGGAAACAAATGGCCAGAATTCTCCTTTTATACTGTCGTATCCTTTTACTGCCTGATAAAATGCCTGCAGAGTGACCGACCATTCCTCATCCTGTTCTGTAACAAAATGGTTCACCGTACGCGAGGCACAGGCCAGCAGAGAACGCTTGTATTCCTTTACCAGCGTCTCAAACTCTCTGTCGCTGATCTGTGCCCCTATCTTTTGTGTGTTCCGTTCATTCAACATATATCACCTGTCTGCCTGATTTCAGTTTCTGAACGGAATTGTACACATCATAGTTTAAACCTACTTTAACGCGGAAGCATTATTGATTCTTTCCCGCCATCTGCAAATTCCGTCCTCCGGGCTGCATGGATCCGCCCTGGAATTCCGGCATTTCGCCATTCATCTGCGGCATCTCCCCTTCTGGAAGTTCCGGACGCTCGCCCTCTGTGAATTCCGGGCGTTCTCCTTCAAACTCTCCGAACATCGGCGGACGCTGCCCGTATATCATATTTCCCTCTT
>CACZQT010000064.1 GCA_902783295.1 uncultured Lachnospiraceae bacterium | reverse complement strand
CTCTGGAGCGTGCTGCCGCAGTCACTGTCAGTTCTCTTTCCTGGTCAGAATGAAAATACTTCTGCGCCTCGTCTGCCGTGAGGAGTGTGATCCCGCCTGCCATAGCTTCCTTCTCATACCGGCTGAACATACCCGGAAACATCTCTGAGTCCAGCATCGCCTTCAGGTCGCTCTTCTCCCAGCTGACCTCTTCATGTTTATGGTGATAGCTGCTTCCTGCGATGCCTTCCTTTGTGATCAGCAGAATATCATCGCCTTCCTTCCTGAGAACGATCCACTTCAGGCGTTCCTTCCCCGGCCGGATGGGATCTGTCTCATACCTCCCCCACACAACCTCATCGCCGGCCCGGCAATTCTTCAAGGCATCGCATTGCTGCGTATAACGGTGTTTCGCGAAGATCGTATTCCCCGCATAAAAATAGATACAGCAAAGGGCTGCCGGTATAGCTGCTATGAGGAGGGTTCTCTGCGCCATACGGATCCGGCGTCTCCTGCGGCGCTGTGCTGCCGCGGCTTCCAATGTCCCCTGCGTAAATCCTCCTCCGCCGAAAATGTACCCCGGAATGTTCTGCGACGCTCTCACCAGGGGATGTGTCACACGTGACAGGATAAAAGCGCACAGAATACTCACAGCAAATACAGCTGCGCAGTACAGGACCGGCTTTCTTTTCAGTCCGATCAGGACGGGATCAACAAAGACCCCATGGATAAGAAACAGTTCAAGCGAAATGGATCCGATGAACTGAAGTGCCCTGTTTCCGATGCGGATCTTCATCATAAGAAGAAGGAGCAGCGTGATCGCGGACAGACAGGCAGCTGCCTGAGCGAAAAACGTGAGCGATGCTTCCGGCCCCGCGTAAGAACCCGGAAAAACAAGATAGTATCCGTAGCGCCGCACCGCCCGGAAGGCGGCAGTGAACGTCACGCCGGAGAGAGCCGTAAACAGGATCAGAAGGAATGCATAGTGTCTTCTGAAAAACTTCTCCAGCGGGGAGCGAAACCTTGCCCACAGCAAGCCGTACACGAACGTGATCGTCGAATTATGCCACCATTCTCCACGAAACCAGCCTGAGCCGTCCCCTTCAGGGTCATGCCCGCGGAAAAAGGCATATTCCATGAGGCCAAAACAAAACGCGCTGACAAGCAGGAGCGCAGCATCCCTGTGATCTTCAAATATAGTAAAGAAGAGCCAGAAGGCAAGATACAGACATCCGATCTCTATGATGAACCAGCCGTTTCCGTTGATCAGACGAAGCCCCAGAAGTTCACTGACGATCCTCTCTGTGCTCATATGATACCCGTAGATAAAATGTTCTGCGAGGACCAGGATCAGGTTGACTGTCCAGAACGGAATAAGGATGGCGGTAAGCCTTCTGCAAAGAAAACCGCGCAGATACCCCGGTTTTGACTGCAGGCTTCTCAAAAGACCGTAACCTGAGAAAAAGAAAAAGACTGCCGTGCAGAGGAACCCTGCATCGTTAAACAGTGAAACCGGTCCCTTCCACGCCATGCCGTATGTCGTGAGCTGCTGCATAAGGTGATGAAGCATGATGGCGATGGCAGCCGAGGCCCGTACCATCCCTGCCCGTGAAGGCGAAAGAAAATCCTCGTCATTCCCGGACAGTGGTATGGTTCCGGCCTGAAAAAAGACCAGTATGAAAAAAGCAGCCAGGTACAGCTGGAGCAGCAGATCTTTCATGCCCATACCTCAACTTGTACTATCTTCCGTGTTATTTGCCATCCGGAAAGCTTGTAAAGATACCGCTTTCAAGTTCAGGATATCCGTACTTTTCCTTCGCGTCGGCAAATGCCCTGATCATGAAACTCATGTTTCTGGCAAGATTCCGCATGGTCTGGAGGCCTTCAAGATCCTTCTTCACATCTTCTGCAGTAAAACCGTGGACCTGGTTCCAGTATGATGAGGAAGCCAGCGGCATATTACTGATCGTGAAATACTTGTTCAGCACATCAAAACTTGCTGTATTGCCGCCTCTGCGGCAGCTG
>CACZQT010000063.1 GCA_902783295.1 uncultured Lachnospiraceae bacterium | reverse complement strand
TTCTGGTTAATCAGTTCTGTAAAGCTTGACGGGCTGAAAATGCCTCCCTTTGTCAGGATCAGGAAAAACAGGTACACAAGAACCAGGACAAAGAGCATTGCGTTCTTCTTCAGAACTTCAAGGAACGACTTATTTTCCATTATTCTGTCCTCCTTCCCGTGTTACCGTTTCTGCCGTTTGGACAGCACATCGAACATAACGGCGATCAGCAGTACAATGCCCTTGACCACCTTCTGGTAGTTGGCGTCCACGCCGACAATAATCATACCTTTGTTGATCACGCCCATCAGCGTAGCGCCGATGATCATGCCGGTCACCTTACCGATGCCGCCGTATGCCGAAGCGCCGCCGATAAAGCAGGCTGCGATGGCATCCATTTCATAACCTTCACCGTACACCGGGTCGATACCCTTCGCACGTGCTGCCGTCAGGATGCCGGCCAGACCGGCCAGCAGGCCGATATTCGCATACGCGAACCAGAACACGTTGCGGGTTTTTACGCCGGAAAGCGCCGTAGCTTTCTCGTTGCCGCCTACGGCGTACAGGTGACGGCCGATCGCGGTCTTGGTCGTGATATACGCATAGATGCCAAGCACCAGTGCGATCCAGATCAGAACCATCGGGAAACCTCTGTAGCAGCTCATCTTAAAGCTGATCCACAGCACCAGGGCGGAGATGATCACCATGGAAATAACCTGTGCCGGAATAGACTGGCTGATGCCCAGCTTTTTCTGCTTCAGGATCGTACGGACCTTCAGCAGGATAAATACGAGCGCACCAACGATTCCGATGCACATGCAGGTCACGTTGAACTTTTCGACAAAGTTTTCACCGATCAGCCCTGTCAGGAAGGCGTTCTCTTTCGTAAAAACAGTGTCCAGTCCCGGGTTGGCTGCACGGATCACATCCGGGATAAAACTGGTTTTGCCGTTGCCGAAAAGGGTAAGATACGTCTCATTCGTAATGTCCACCCGCAGGCCGTTCAGAATAACATTCGTAAATCCGCGGAAGGCATACATGCCGGCCAGCGTTGCGATGAACGCAGGGACACGGATCTTCGCAATCCAGAAGCCCTGGAAGGTGCCGATGGCCAGGCCGATGAGCAGCATGGCCAGCACGGCAAGCCACATGTTCGCGCCGGCAGCCATCATGGTACAGCCGACGGCCGCGGTAAAGCAGACAACAGAACCGACGGAAAGGTCGATGTTGCCGCCGGTCAGAATGCAGAGCAGCATACCGGTAGCCAGTACGAATACATATGCGTTTTCAGCGATCAAGCCGGTCAGGTTGGAAGGAAGCAGGATCAGTCCCTGTTTCCCGGGCCATGATGCAAAAATAATGGTCACAACCACCAGGGCGATGGTCATTGTGTATTTCTGGAAGAATTCGCCGACCTTGTATTTCTGCATGAATTCAGAAAGGCCCGATCCTCCGCCGGAGGATGTTTTCACATTCCCGCTCATCGTCAAGCCCCCCTTCCTGATCTGAGGATGGCCGCCATAATGTTCTCCTGCGTAGCCTCTTCCGCCTTCATCTCACCGACAATCCTGGCCTCATTCATAATATAGATGCGGTCGCTCATGCCGAGAACCTCCGGCAGTTCGGAAGAAATCAGGATAACACACTTGCCTGCAGCAGCCAGGTCGTTAATAATGCAGTAGATTTCATACTTGGCGCCTACGTCGATACCACGGGTCGGTTCATCCAGCATCAGGATATCCGGCTCTGCGAACATCCACTTGGCCAGCAGCACCTTCTGCTGGTTGCCGCCCGAAAGATTTCCGACCAGCTGCTCCACGGTAGGAGTCTTGATCTTCAGCTTATCCCTGTATTCCTCTGCAACGGCGTATTCTTTGTCTCCGTCGATCACAGTATGGCTCGCGATGGCATCCAGGTTGGCCAGGGAAGTATTGACCTTAATGGACTGGGACAGCACCAGGCCGTTCCCCTTCCGGTCCTCTGTGACATACGCGATTTTATGCTTAATCGCGTCCGCTTCACTCTTCCGCATTTTCACAGGCTTCCCGTCCAGCTTCAGTTCCCCGGAGAAGTTTACGCCGTAGCTCTGGCCGAAAATGCTCATGGCAAGTTCCGTACGGCCGGCGCCCATCAGGCCATAGATTCCGACCACTTCGCCTTTGCGGACGTACATGGAGACATCGTCCACCACCTTGCGTTCCGGATACAGCGGATGATGAACCGTCCAGTGGCTGATTTCCATTTCCACGTCACCGATCTTCACGCCTTCCCGCTTCGGGAAACGGTTGGTCATCTCACGTCCGACCATCCCCTTGATAATCCGGTCTTCGCTGACAGGCTCTTTTCCGTGGTTATCGATGGTTTCAATCGTGGAACCGTCGCGGATAACCGTTATTTTATCCGCCACATAGGAAACTTCATTCAGCTTGTGGGTGATGATGATCATCGTCATCCCCTGTTTCTTAAAGCTGAGCATCAGATCCAGCAGCGCGCGGGAATCTTCTTCGTTCAGGGAGGATGTGGGTTCATCCAGGATCAGCAGCTTGGCCTGCTTGGCCAGGGCTTTGGCGATCTCAACCAGCTGCTGCTTGCCGGTACCGATGGTTTTTACCTGAACCTTGGAGCTCTCTTCGAGGCCTACCATTTTCAGATACTTATCCGCTTCGGAATAGGTTTTATGCCAGTCGATCGCGAACTTGTGCCCGCACTCGTTGCCCAGATACATGTTCTCGCCGATCGTCATTTCAGGAACAAGCGCAAGTTCCTGATGGATAATAACGATCCCCAGCTTCTCCGAGTCTTTAATGTTCGAGAATTTGCAGACCTGCCCGTTGTAAATAATATCTCCCTCATAGGTTCCATAAGGATAGATGCCGCTCAGTACATTCATCAGGGTGGATTTTCCTGCGCCATTTTCCCCTACAAGCGCATGGATCTCCCCTTCTTCTACCTGAAGATTCACGTTGTCGAGCGCCTTTACACCCGGGAAAGTCTTCGTAATATTCTTCATTTCCAGCAGAATCTTGGCCATAGTTCTCCTCTATTTCTTGTACAGAAGGAAATGTGAGACTTTCCGATGATTTATCGCAAACGACAATAGAATATTATCGTTTACTATAAAACAGGTTACCAGAACGGAACAATGCAGGCGGGCACTGCCCGCCTGCATCGAATGATGTTGGGGTCAACTGATCCTTTTGAGTTCAGATGATTACTGCAGCTGTTCGGGAGTGTAGTAACCGGACTCGATCAGCAGAGCTTCATAGTTGTTCACATCCGCAAATACCGGTTCGCAAAGGTAGGAAGGAACGGTGATCACGTTGTTGTTGTAGGTCTCGGTATCGTTCACGTCTACTTCTTCACCAGCAAGAATCTGGCCAACCATCTTCACAACCTGAGCCGCCAGAGTACGGGTATCCTTGAATACGGACATGCTCTGCTTGCCGGCGATCATGTTCTTCACGTTGGAGATATCG
>CACZQT010000062.1 GCA_902783295.1 uncultured Lachnospiraceae bacterium | reverse complement strand
GCCGTAAAGCGACCGGAGACGGCCGTGTTTTCCGGGGAATGTATTTGACGGCACTGCGGATTGCGAAAGATATAAGTAAACCAGCTGTTTAACCTTGGTTCAATGTACAGTCAGGATTATCAAAGTGTTTTTGAGCCAAAGCAGGGAACTCACTTAAAGAGCACTTTTAGTGCAGAGAGCATGGAGAGCATGTTTTCCGTCGTCAGAAAGAGGTGTGAAATGGACAGGTTCTTCTCGACAAAAGATCATAAAACAGGTATAATTTTGTAAAACCTTCGGAGGAGGAAGTATAATGTGTGAATATCAGGTCAGCGAGATTCGTGACGGCGACAAGAGGAGCCGCCGTCTGCAGGATGCGCTGCTTCAGAAAGAAGGGATTGAGCGGGATAAAAATCTGGATTACAGCATCGGTCTGTTCGATGATGATTACCAGATGGTGGCTACCGGCTCCTGCTTTAAAAACACTCTGCGCTGTATGGCTGTGGATTCCTCCCATCAGGGAGAGGGTCTCCTGAACAAGGTGGTCTCCCATCTCATGGATATACAGTTTGAGCGCGGTTACCGGGATCTTTTCCTCTATACAAAGTGCGACAGCGCCAAGTTTTTCCACGATCTTGGCTTTTATGAAATTGCCCGTGTAGAAGGGAAAGTTGTTTTCATGGAAAACCGTCGTACAGGTTTTTCCTCTTATCTGGAGGAACTGGCGAAAACCCGCGTGGAAGCCGGGAAAACCGCATGTGTTGTTATGAACGCGAATCCCTTTACTCTCGGGCATCAGTATCTTCTGGAAACGGCTTCTTCAGAAAATGACGTAGTTCATGTTTTCGTGGTTTCCGAAGATGCATCTCTGGTTCCTTTCGATGTGCGCTGGCGTCTGGTAAAGGAAGGCAGCAGCCATCTGAAGAACCTGGTTTATCACCCTACCGGCAGTTATATCATCTCGAACGCCACTTTCCCCTCGTACTTCCTGAAGGATGCGGATACGGTGATCGAATCCCATGCGCGCCTGGACATTCAGGTATTTAAATCTATTGCGCAGACACTGGGTATTAACTGCCGTTATGTCGGTGAAGAGCCTTTCAGCCAGGTGACCGGCATTTACAACCGGGTGATGGCGGAGGAACTGGCGAAAGAAGGAATCGCCTGCCGTGTCCTGCACCGGAAGGAAAAAGACGGAAAGGCCGTGAGCGCTTCTCAGGTGCGTCTGGCTGTTAAAGAAGGTCGGATGGAGGATTTTAAAGGCCTGGTTCCCGAATCCACGTATGCCTTTTTCACATCTCCCGAGGCGGAGCCTGTTATCCGCCGCATCCGCGAAGCGGATGAAGTGATCCATTACTGACACACTTTCAGGGGATTGTTTCACTGAATTTGACAGGGATTATCAACCGATTGTTTTTGACAAGTATTCTGATAAATGTTATACTTTCCGACAGACAGGCAGGTCTGCCATTCAGCGGCATACAGCCGGAACAGGAGGTTTTCATGAAAAAAGTTCTATATGTAGCATCCGAATGTGTCCCCTTTATAAAAACCGGTGGTCTGGCGGATGTAACCGGCTCACTGCCGAAATATTTTGATAAAGAAAAGTTTGATGTCCGGGTTGTGCTGCCCAAGTATCTCTGCATTTCGGAAAACTACCGGAACCGGATGGAATATATTACTCATTTTTACATGTACTACAACGGAAGGAATCGGTACGTCGGAATCCTGCAGCTGGAGTATCAGGGGATTCAGTATTATTTCATCGATAATGAAGAATATTTCGGAGGAGCATCCCCTTATACGGATCATCTGTACGATCTGGAAAAATTCGGTTTCTTCAGCAAGGCAGCGCTTGCGATCATGCCCTCCATTGACTTCCAGGCGGATATTGTTCACTGCCACGACTGGCACACCGGTCTTGTACCTGTGTACCTGAAGACCCAGTTCGCTGCGGATGATTACTATGCCGGTATGAAGGCGATCATTACCATCCACAATCTCCGCTTCCAGGGGAATTACGGGATTGCCAAAGTAAAGGAAATGACCAGCCTGCCGGATTACCTTTTTACCAATGACAAACTGGAGGCTTATGGAGATGCCAACTATCTGAAAGGCGGCATCGTATATTCTGATCTGGTGACTACGGTCAGTGAAACCTATGCAGAGGAAATCAAGACTTCCTTCTACGGGGAAAAGCTGGAAGGCCTGCTCTGGGCCAGACGGGATTCCCTGCGGGGCATCGTTAACGGACTGGATTATGATGAGTGGAATCCGGAAACGGATCCAATGATCAAACAGAATTATTCGGTGCAGAATTTCCGTACCCTTAAGAAGAAAAACAAAGCGGCCCTGCAGGAAGAACTGGGACTGGCTGTGGATCCCGGCGTTATGATGGTCGGCATCATTTCCCGCCTGACGGACCAGAAGGGCTTTGACCTGATTGACCGGGTGATGGAAGATCTGGTGGCTGACGGGATTCAGATCGTGGTTCTGGGAACCGGCGAATGGAAGTATGAAGAAATGTTCAAGTCCTTTGCAGCCCGCTTCCCGAAGCAGGTTTCCGCCAATATTTTCTACTCCAATGAACTGTCCCATCGGATTTATGCATCCTGCGACGCGTTCCTGATGCCTTCGCTTTTTGAACCCTGCGGGCTGAGCCAGCTTATGAGCCTGAGGTACGGAACTGTGCCGATCGTCCGTGAAACCGGCGGCCTGAAGGATACTGTAGAAGCTTACAATCAGTATGAGAACACCGGCACCGGCTTCTCCTTCACGAACTATAATGCTCATGAGATGCTGGATACCGTCCGGCGGTGCAAGGATCTGTATGACAATAAGCGCCGCTGGAACGCCATGGTGGAACGCGGCATGAAGATGGATTTCTCCTGGAGTGCTTCTGCCAAGAAGTATGAAGAGGTCTATGAAGAACTGGAGGCAAAATAAACAGCGGTGCCTTCATTGACAGGAGGGAGTCTTCTCCGTCCAAGATAAATAGAACAGGCAGCAGGAAAACTCATCCTGCTGCCTGTTCTTTTTGTAAGCTGTCTGAAGTATTCCGGTTCTGCCGCAGCGTTCAGGCCGAAATGTCCGAATTGTGCTTTTATGATGATTTACGGAGCCTGCCGGTAGTCTTTGAGGAAATCGGCCAGACGTCCGCAGGCATCTCTCAGCTGTGCAGCTTCCGGCAGGTATACAATACGGAAATGATCCGGCTGGTTCCAGTGGAAACCGCTGCCGGCTGTCAGGAGTACATGCTTGGATTTCAGGAAATCCAGCACAAACGTTTCGTCGTCCGTGATGTTAAAACGTTTGCTGTCTATCTTCGGGAAAATATAAAAGGCAGCTTTCGGCTTTACCGCAGACATACCCGGAATATCATTCAGAAGACCGGTGATGATCTCCCTCTGTTCATAAACACGGCCGCCTGGAACCAGCATTTCATTGGTGGATTCCAGGTTATCAAGAGCCGCCGGAATCAGTGACTGTGCCGGTACATTGGAGCAGAGCCGCATGGAGGAAAGCAGGTTGATTCCTTCAATATAACCTTTCACATGATCCTTGCGTCCCGCCAGACACATCCAGCCGCAGCGGTACCCTGCAAGAAGGTGTGATTTGGAGAGCCCGTTCATACATACTGTCAGGAGGTCCGGCGCCAGGGAGGCCAGGGCTACATGCTCCTGTCCGTCCATGCAGAGGCGGTCGTAGATTTCATCGGCAAAAAGGATCAGTTCATGCTCCCTGGCCAGTTCTACGATCTGTTCCAGAAGCTCTTTTGGATACAGGGCACCTGTGGGGTTGTTCGGATTGATAACCACGATCCCCTTTGTACGAGGCGTGATCTTCCGGCGCATGTCTTCAATATCCGGATTCCAGTCTGACTGTTCATCACAGATATAATAGACAGCCTTACCTCCGGCCAGCGTTACGGATGCAGTCCACAGAGGATAATCAGGAGAAGGTACCAGTACTTCGTCCCCGTTGTCCAGCAGGCCCTGCATGGAAAGGGTGATCAGTTCGCTGACTCCGTTGCCGGTATAGATATCGTCCATGCCGACATTCGGAAGTCCCTTTTTGCGGGCATATTCCAGAATGGCGCGGCGGGCGGAAGGAAGTCCCCTGGAATCCGAATAGCCTTCCGTTTCAGTGAGCTGACCAGCCATGGCATCAATAACCGCCTGCGGAGCCCGGAATCCGAAAGGAGCGGGATTTCCGATATTCAGTTTCATGATATCAACGCCGTCGGCAATCATGCGGTTGGCTTCGTCCATGACAGGACCGCGGATATCATAACATACATGATCCAGTTTGGAGGATTTCTTAAATTCTCTCATGAAACTTATCTCCTATTATTTTTCTTCCCTTTCAGTTAGGCGCGAAATCAGAGCCGGTACCAGCCGGAAAGCCAGTTCTCCTGAAAGAATTCCGGTTACAAGCCCTGCCAGTACATCCGTAGGAAAATGTACACCGACATACAGCCTGGAAAAAGAAATGAGCAGAGCCAGAATAATCAGCGGAATGCCGTATTTTTTCGGTGATGACCGGAAAACAGCCCATGAGGCTGCAAGACTGGCTCCTGTATGCCCCGAAGGGAAGGAAGCGTCTTCCGGTTTTTTGACCAGGATCTGCAGCCCTTCGATCAGTTCGTAAGGCCTGACACGGTTGAACACGTGCTTCAGGACGATATTATTGATCAAAAAAGAAAAGATAAGGGCTCCGGCGGTGATCAGTCCGATACGCCGTGTCCTGGGAACGGCAATCAGTATCAGGGCCAGAAGGACCCAGAAAATTCCTCCGTTTCCCATACGGGTAATCAGTTTCAGAATGGGGGACAGGAAATCATTCCGGACCGACTGAAGCCACAGCAGGAATCCTGCCTCCCAGGGAAAATATGCGGTAATGGGGAAACACCTCCTATACTAATTTCATCTGTATTTTTATTCTGTTTCCCCGCGTCCGTACTGCAGCAAAGGCACCTTCGATCAGGGGCATCATCGGAGGAAGATGGCCGATATCCAGATCCAGGATGAGCGGTACGCCCAGTGGCTCCAGGATATCCGCCGCTGCTTTAATGTGGTCAAGGCCGAATAATTCTTCGCCGTTTTTGGCGCGTCCGATCAGAAAACCTTTTGCAGTACGGAACCACCCGGCCTCCCGCAGCTGCCAGAGGGCTCTGCGGATTCCGAAAACGTTAAGATCACAGGCCTCCAGAAACCAGATTACACCGTCCTCTTCATAGCGGCTCAAAAAATCCTGAACCATGTCAAAGCGGGTGCCGGCCAGATTGATCAGACAGTCCAGGCATCCGCCAAGAAGACGCCCTGAAAAAGTATGATTTCCCTTCGGAATACGAATGCGGCGGACCG
This sequence comes from uncultured Lachnospiraceae bacterium, assembly GCA_902783295.1. GTDB lineage: Bacteria > Bacillota > Clostridia > Lachnospirales > Lachnospiraceae > UBA3305. The sequence continues at coordinate 14,790 of CACZQT010000062.1, read as the reverse complement.
GCTCCGTCACAAAATACGGAGCCAGAGGATTTTCCTCATCTTTTTGCGATTCTCTTTCAAAAAGATCATAGCCTTCGACCGTCAGTCTGCGTCCGGTCAGGAGTTCCATGGCATGATCGATCGACGGATGCCAGGGATCCATGCCGAAAGCAGGAGCGTTTGGCCCGTAAATCGCGGCTGTATCACAGGCGCAGGCCAGAAGAAAAGCCAGGTTGGTATTATCGGAAAAACCCATAAACCATTTCGGATCTGCCCTGCGGATTGCATCCAGGTCCAGGAAAGGGAGAATTTCACACATGTCTTCTCCCCCGCCGCAGGAAAGCAGTACATCCGCGGGCTGCCGGCAATAATAATCCATAAATTCAGCGGCACAGGCTTCAGGGGTGTTGCTGATCCCGATTCCGCAGTCTTCAAAGCAGTTGGGACCAAGACTGACCTTATAGCCCATTTCTTCAAAGCTTTCAAGAGCGCTCAGGAAAGCGGTATGGTAGGGTTCTGTTGTACAGCCGAAAGAAGGAGCAATCAGACCGATGGTTCCTCCATCCGGCAGAAAAGAAGGATATCTCATAGCAGTCACCTTCCTGTTCTCATGATGGACAGGTTCATAAGATACCGGGCTGTGATTTCCGGAAAACGCTGTGATTCAGGAGCAGGCACAGAAGAAAAGCCGCCAAAAGCCCGGCAGCTGCTCCAAGACTGTCAATTCCCACGTCCATCGGGCTGCCGGCCCGCTCTGCCACGAACAGCTGGTGAAGTTCATCCGTCACGGCATAGAGTGCTGCCGCGAACCAGGACAGGCCGTACGGGCGGAGACGGAACATCTGTGACAGTGCGGGGAGAAAGGCTCCAAACCAGAACATGGCAAGCAGGGCATACTCGGAAAAATGTGCTGTTTTTCGAACGGCATGGTCAATCTGTTTCAGAAAAACCAGTTTCCGGTCCGGCGTCCACTCTTTGTAGCCTTCTACGAACATTTCGCCGATGATTTCCCCGGTGCGGTAGCTGTCCTGGGTGGACAATTCACCGTCACGGGATGAAAAGAGAAAAATCACGGCCATCCAGAGGATTGCTGCCGCAAGAAACAATCGTCTTCGTTTTTTTTGCACAGGGCAGTCCTCCTCCTGCTTTTTCGGTTTCATTCAAACGGATTCTCCGGGGAGCAGCTGTATGGCTGCTCCCCGGAGAATCCGTTTGGCCGGTTTTTTATTTTTCCGGAATATCAATGCGGATGGAGAGTTCCTTTAACTGCTTCTCTTCCACCTCTGCCGGAGCATCCATCATCAGATCCGAAGCGTCTTTCGCTTTCGGGAAAGCGATGACATCTCGAAGACTGTCTGCCCCGGCCATAAGCATGGCCAGACGGTCCAGGCCGTAGGCCAGTCCGCCGTGAGGCGGAACCCCGTACTTGAAGGCATCGAGCAGGAAGCCGAACTGTTCGTGAGCCTTTTCATTTGTAAAGCCCAGGGCACGGAACATTTTTTCCTGCAGGTCATCCTGGTGGATACGGATACTGCCGCCTCCGATTTCGTTGCCGTTCAGAACGATATCGTAGGCTCTGGCACGGACAGCTCCCTGGTCGGTTTCAAGCTTATCAATGTCCTCTTCCATGGGCATGGTGAAAGGATGATGCATGGCGACAAAACGCTCTTCTTCTTCGCTCCATTCAAACTGCGGGAATTCAGTGACCCAGAGGAATGCATATTCATCTTTTTTCAGAAGACCCTGGCGTTTTGCCATCTCCAGACGGAGACTGCCGAGCACATTGAAAACAATCGTATCCTTGTCGGCTGCAAAGAGCAGGAGGTCTCCTGCCTTTCCATCCAGAGCAGCTACGAGGGCTTCCATTTCTTCCGGTTTCATAAATTTGGCGAACGAAGACTTGTGCGCCCCATTTTCGCCGCAGCCTACACAGATATAGGCCAGGCCTTTGGCACCCATACCCTTCGCCATATCAGTCAGGGCATCGATCTGCTTTCTGGGCATATGGCCTTCACCCGGCACATTGATGGCACGGACGCTTCCGCCGGCTGCCAGAGCACCGGTAAATACGGCAAAGCCGCAGTCTTTGACAAGGTCTGAAACATTCTTCAGTTCCATCCCGAAACGGACATCCGGTTTGTCAGAGCCGAAACGGTCCATGGCTTCGCGCCAGGGCATCCGGGGGAAGGGAATCGTCAGATCAACATCCAGAATCTCCTTGAAGAGGTACTTCATCAGACGTTCGTTCACATCCATGATATCCTCTTCTTCGATAAAGGAAAGTTCCATATCCATCTGGGTGAAATCCGGCTGCCGGTCCGCGCGCAGGTCCTCATCACGGAAGCATCTGGCAATCTGGAAATACCGGTCGTAGCCGGAAACCATCAGCAGCTGTTTAAAGAGCTGGGGAGACTGGGGCAGGGCATAGAATGTGCCGGGATGCACACGGCTGGGAACCAGATAGTCCCGCGCTCCTTCCGGAGTGCTCTTGCCAAGCATGGGGGTCTCGATCTCAATAAAGCCTTCCTGAGCCATGAACTGACGGGAAAGGTTGGCTATGCGGCTGCGCATAATCAGGTTGCGCTGGATTTCCGGACGGCGCAGTTCCAGATACCGGTATTTCAGGCGCACTTCTTCTCTTGTCTGAATGCCGTCTTCAATCGGGAAGGGCGGTGTTTCGGACTGAGCCAGAATCCGCAGGGTTTTCGCACGGACTTCCAGCTCGCCGGTTTTCAGGCTTTCGTTTACGGCGCCGCCTCTTTTTTCCACTATGCCGGTCACGGCAATGACAAATTCACTGCGAAGGGTATACGCTTTGTCGAAGTTTTCCTTTCCGCAGTCATTTTCATCAAAAACCAGCTGAAGAAGGCCGGAACGATCTCTCAGGTCGATGAAGATCATTGCACCAAGGTTGCGGCGCTTCTGCACCCAGCCCATGACCGTAACGGTTTCTCCGATATTTTTACTGCTTACTTCTGTACAGCGATGGGTTCTTTTCAGACCCTTCATGGATTCAGCCATAATTATTCTCCCGTCTTACAAAGCTTTTACATAGAAGTCCCGGAACTGTGTATAGCCCTCTTCCGTCAGCTGTTCTTTCTGGAACTTCTTGTTTTTGTTCATGACAGCCACCAGTACCTGATGTCCCTGAGCTCTCTGAGCCTGGGCTTCCTGAAGAATCTCGCACATTCTGTCATTCGGCATGCCTTTTTCTACCAGAAAAGCCGTTTTCTCTGCAGCACCGGGTACGGTAAAGCCCTGGTCGAGCAGAATGGTGATGATACGTTCGAAACCGATGGAAAAACCGCAGGCAGGCGTGGACATGTTCGTAAATTTCCCGACCATTTCGTCATAACGGCCGCCGCCGCCTGCCGAGCAGCCCAGTCCCGCGATTTCAATTTCAAAAATGGTTCCCGTGTAATAGGACATCCCACGGACAAGGGTAGGATTGAAATTCAGGTCGAAAGCGACCGAAGAAGTCCGCCGGACGCTGTCTACGATTTCTTTCAGATTTTCAGCTGTTCCGGGTTCCATGACATCCGCCAGCTTTTCTCCCAGCCAGGAAATGCCATCTTCTCTGCCTTCCAGAGACTTGAAAAGGCCCAGATATGTGTCGATTGATTCCTGGGAAAAACCGCTTTCCAGAAGTTCCGCAGCTACACCGTCCCAGCCGATTTTATCCATCTTATCCAGAATGATGAAAACCTGGTCAAAAGACTCCTGCGGGAAACCGCTGTAAGAAGCCATGGCTTTCAGGATTCTCCGGTCATTGATGTGTACCGTAAAGCCCGTAAAGCCGATTTTCCCGAGAAGGGTGGTGGTGGCAAGAATCAGCTCGATTTCTGCCAGATTTCCGGCTTCGCCGAGGATGTCAATATCACACTGGTAAAACTGGCGGAAACGGCCTTTCTGAGGGCGGTCGGCACGGAATACCGGACCGATCTGCAGAGATTTGAAAGGCTTCGGCAGCTCGTTGGCGTGATTGGCATAATAACGGACCAGGGGAACCGTCAGATCGTATCTGAGACCGGAATCCACGAGATCATCTTCCGCTTTCGCATTTTCCAGGTCCAGTTTCTGGCCGCGTTTCAGAATTTTAAAAATGAGTTTTTCGTTATCTCCGCCCTGCTTGCTGGTCAGGTTGTTCAGGCTCTCCACAATCGGGGTTTCCATAGGAGTAAATCCGAAACTGCGATAGGTTTCCTTTACCAGGCTGATCAGGTAGTCCCGGATTTCCATTTCACGGGGCAGAATATCCTTCATGCCGTTTACCGGCTTTTTTGTTAATGCCATTGAATCGTTCTCCTTTCATGGCGCATCGTTCACATTATAGACCTTACCTGCTCTGAAGGCAAGCAAAACTGCCGTATAATCAGGCGGGAGACATCTCCTCCTGATTATGTCTCCGGCGGATCGCAGACGCGCGCATCTGTCAGCAAGCATCCGGGGAGTTTCCGCCGGAAAAAAGTTTCCGCTTGCGGTCGATCATTTCCTCAATACGGTCCAGATACTGGGTAATTTCTTTTACGTTTTCGCAGCGTTCAATCCGGTCAGGCGGGAAAACACCCTTGGTAACAGTGCCGGCGCCCAGCGCAACAATGGTCTGCTTTTCTTCCATGATCAGGATATTGTAGATACCGGCTTTCTCGGGGGTGGAAAAACCTACATTTTCCAGATTGCCGGCCATGTTTTTCTGACGGTACAGATAATAGGGAACAAGTCCCATTCGTGCGGCTCCCTCTGATGCGATGCGCATCATCTCTTCAGATTCCTCCTGCGTACCGCCTGCCACGACAGTACCGGCGGCTTCCATTTTCAGACGGGAGGCTCTTTTCACAGCCAGGGAATGAACCGTCAGAGAATCAGGTTTCATTTTTTCAATTTCCCCAACGCTGTAGGCAACATCCTCCGTGGTTTCACCGGGCAGTCCCAGGATCATATCCATATTGATATTATCGAAGCCCTTTTCCCGTGCCAGAGAGAAGGCATCCCGGATGTCCTGAACCGTATGCCGGCGGCCGATCCGGATAAGGGTTTCATCCCTCATGGTCTGTGGATTGATGGATATTCTGGTGACCGGGTATCTGCGGATCACATCCAGCTTTTCCGGGGTTATGCTGTCCGGACGTCCTCCTTCTACCGTAAACTCGAGGAGATGAGACAGATCAAAACGTTTTACCAGAGTGTCCAGCAGCCTGTCCATCAGGGCAGGAGGAAGGCTGGTTGGAGTGCCTCCTCCGATATAAATGGTATTCAGTTTTCTGTCCCGGAAACGTTCTGCGGTATAGTCGATTTCTTTGTCCAGGGCATCCAGATACTCTCCCATCCGCGGTTCCCATTTGCTCATGGGATAGGAGGTAAAGGAGCAGTACAGGCAGGTGGTAGGGCAGAAAGGAATTCCGATATAAAGGCTGTAGCCGTTTTCATAATCGATATTTTTCAGGACTTCCCGCTCGGTTTCAGCAATGCGGACGGAAAGCTCCGCTTTTTCCGCGCTTACCAGATGCTCATTCTGCATACGGCTGGGAATCTCTTCCGGAGCAGTACCCTCCTCCAGAAGAGCCATGGCGATTTTCGTGGGGCGGATCCCGGTCAGAGTTCCCCAGGGCAGCTCTTTTCCTGTCATGGCGGAAAGCTTTCTGTAAGCCCAGGCTTTTACCTCGGTTTTCCGGTCTACGCGGACAGGGAGGGAGGAAGCAGGGACGGTAAGCATAACGTCCACTTCTTCCGCGGGATCCCGAATCACCTCAGCACCGGGATAAAAAGCCATCAGCAGGCCGCGGATATCATATTCAAATTCGTCCTTCTGAAGGGTAAATCCAACTTTCATATGGCCCTCACCTCGGAATCAGCTCACTGATTCCGTTCTGTTTTGTTTCTTCGTTTTGCGTCTCTCCGTCAGCAGACAGCCCGGATTCCGAGGTCGTAAGACTTTTCTCTGCCGCCAGATTTACCAGGGATGATCTTTCTGTTCCTTTAAGGAATCTTTCTCTTATATGCATGACAGCACGGTCCCGGAGATCCAGAAGGTTTTTCTTGGTCATGCCAAATTCCTGCGGAAGTGATTTCCATGTCATCCGGTCTATATACAGGGCTTTTAAAATCTGCTGTTCCTCTCGGGGAAGAAGCAGAAATGCCAGATGAATCCGGCGGATTCTTCTTCTTTTTGATTCCAGTTCCTGCATGGCGGATTCCAGCTCCGTACGGCAGGCCAGAAGTTCATCTTCTTTGTACAGAACGATTCCGGGAACCGGGTCCCCAAAACCCTGCCTGCGGCCTGTTCCAAGTTCATTTCTCTTTCCCAGGGCTGTATAGCTGTAAACAGCTTCACCGATTTCACGGTATTCTTTTTGCAGAGCAGTTAAAGCATCGGAAATTTCCCGCGACCAGCTCTCGTATTCCCGGAGGACCTGTTTGATTTCGGACAGGGAAGGCTCTTCTCTGTTCTGCCCGGTTTCATCAGGGAATTTCATGAAGCCAAACCTCCTTTTCAGGATTTTTCTGCTTCAGTATATCCCCGGACCGGTCCGAATGTCATGCAACAACCTGTCAACCAAAGGTTCCCAGTTACGGATTGCGACAAGGGGACAGTCCTTCCGGCCCGGAAATGGGTCAGAGGGTCTGTCCCCTTGTCCCGCGATAACCTTCATAGGGATAATCAGAAGATGGCCGGGTTGTATTCCCGCTCATGCCCGATCGTGGTGGGATCCATATGGCCGGGGTAAACATCTACATCATCCGGAAGTTTCATCAGTACATCCCGGATAGAACGGAAAATGGCAGACTGGCTGCCGGTCTGCAGGTCTGTACGTCCATAAGATTCATGGAACAGCGTGTCACCGCTCATCAGGACCTTCTGTTCGGGGAAATAGTAGCAGCAGCTTCCGGAAGTATGTCCCGGTGTATGCAGCACGGTAATGGAAAAGCCGGCCAGCTGAATCTGCTGCCCGTCAGTCAGCCAGATATCCGCCTGAGTGGTATAGGGCTCCGCCCACTGCCGGGAACGGTTCATCCAGGGATCCCCCAGAAGTTCCTTCTCCCCGATATAGGCATACACAGGGACATCCGGCCAGGCCTTCTTCAGGTCGTTGACGGCGTAGATGTGGTCGAAGTGACCATGCGTCAGAAGGATGGCCACAGGCTTGTACTGCCGGATCCGGGACTGGTTTACAATGTAATCCGCATCATCCGCGGGATCTACCAGGATGAGTTCGTTCGTTTCCGAATTCGTCAGAAAATACACATTGGTGCCGATGGTACCGAGGTTCAGATAATGTATGTCCAGTTTTGCCATTTCTTTACTTCCTTCTCAGGCGGGATGTTCAGGAACCTTGTCTTTATTCCTGCCGCAATGTTTACGCTCCGGTTCAGCCGGGATTTCTCTGGATATCTATCACATCTTCGATCTGCCGGAGTTTCCCCATAATCCGGTTGATCTCATCTACACCGCTGGTCATGAAGGCAATCGTTACGGTGGCAACGTCCTGCCGGCTGATACGGGTGCTGAGCGAAAGGATATTGACTTCGCCCTCTGCCAGAACCCGGGAAATATCCGCGAGCATTCCGATACGGTTATGTGTAAATACGGTGATGGTGGTTTTATACTGGCCTTCTTTCGGCACGTTGTCCTGCCACTCTGCTTCAATCAGACGTGTCCGTTCTGCTTCAGGCATCTTCATGATGTTCACGCAGTCCGTCCGATGGATCGAAATCCCGCGGCCTCGGGTTACAAAACCGATGATTTCATCCCCGGGGATGGGATTGCAGCAATGAGAAAAATGTACCGAGAGATCGTCCAGGCCTTCGACGATAATGCCGTTTTTGGCTTTTCGGGGAACCGGATGCGATATGTCCGCACCGGCCTGGATGTTTTTCAGAACATCCTCATCCGTCAGATTCGCGGTGTCCCGTTTCTTCTTTTCTTCGATCAGACGGTTGACGACCTGACCTTCCCTTAAGCCTCCGTGTCCGATGGCAGCCAGAAGGGCATCCCATTCCAGAAAACCATATTTTTTCAGAGCGACTTCCACAAACTCAGGCCGTACAAGATCGGAAACCGCATATCCTTTTGCCTTGCAGTAATGCTCTACGAGTTCACGGCCGCGGGCGATATCCGTATCCTTATTCTGGGCTTTGAACCACTGGTTGATTTTATTCCTGGCCTGAGCACTCTTTACCAGCTTCAGCCAGTCAAGGCTGGGACCTTTTGAGTTCTGGGATGTAATGATTTCAATCCGGTCGCCGTTCTGGATGACGTAATCTATGGGCACCAGCTTGTCGTTGACTCTCGCACCGGTCATCCGGTTGCCGACGGCGGAATGAATCGCGTAGGCAAAGTCTATGGGGGTGGAACCTTTCGGCAGGTTTTTCACCTCTCCGGTAGGGGTAAAACAGTAAACGTATTCCGAGAACAGGTCAAGGTCGCTCTTGACGGATGTCAGAAACTCTCCGTTATCCGACATCTCCCGCTGCCATTCCAGAATCTGGCGCAGCCAGCTGAGCTTTTCTTCCTCCCCGGAAAGCCTGGTTTCAGTCGATTTCCCTTCTTTGTACTTCCAGTGGGCGGCGATACCGTATTCCGCCATTTTATGCATTTCATAAGTGCGGATCTGGATCTCGAAGGGGATTCCGTTTTTGGCAATCAGTGTAGTATGCAGCGACTGGTAACGGTTGGGTTTGGGCATCGCGATGTAGTCCTTGAAACGTCCCGGCATGGGGGTATACATTTCATGGATGATGCCAAGGACCGCATAGCAGTCCGGAATTGTATCTACCAGTACTCTGACCGCGAAGAGGTCGTAGATCTGGTCCAGAGTTTTCCTCTGTACCATCATTTTTTTATAAATGCTGAAATAATGCTTCACGCGGCCGTATACTTCGGCTTTGATGCCGTCTTTTTCAAGCTGAGTGCGCACTTCTTCCACGATCTGCCCGATATACTCTTCCCTGGCCTCCTTTTTCTGGTTGATTCCTTCCACCAGTTTCCGGTAATCCTCCGGCTGAAGGTACTGCAGGGCCAGATTATCCAGTTCTACCTTCAGCTTGGAAATGCCAAGTCGGCTGGCCAGCGGGGCGAAAATTTCCAGAGTCTCCCTGGATTTTTCCTTCTGCTTTTCCGGCCTCATATACTGGAGAGTCCGCATATTGTGAAGCCGGTCCGCCAGCTTGATGATGATAACGCGGATGTCCTTCGCCATCGCGAGGAACATTTTCCGGAGATTCTCCGCCTGGATTTCGTTCTTGTCGGAGGTCCAGGTGATTCTGGTCAGTTTGGTGACTCCATCCACCAGCAAAGCAACATCGTGGCCGAATTCATCCCGGATTTCATCCAGTGTCGTATCCGTATCCTCTACGATATCGTGAAGAATTCCGGCGATAATGGATTCTTTATCCATTTCCAGTTCGGCGAGGATAATCGCCACTTTCAGCGGATGGATGATATAAGGTTCACCGGATTTTCGAAGCTGGCCGTCATGTTTCTGCAGAGCCAGCCGGTAGGCTTTCTCCACCTGGCTTAAATCATCCGAAGGATGATATTTGCGGATGGCGGCGACAAGCTCCTCATACAGTTCTTCCGGCTTTTTCTGGTCGTCTTTTACGATGGAATGCCTGTTGCAGTCCGTCACAGAGGTTCCTTCCGGAACCAGAATCGGATTATCCATCGACATGCCTTCCGCACCTCCTTCATGACAGAATCATTATTAAAAAGAAAAGTCTGGACTCAAAGCAGTTTATGAGGACCGGATCAGACACGGATCAGTTCGTGGCTGACAGTCATGAAATCCGGCTGGATTTCTTTCTTCATGGCAAGCGCTTCGGCGATATCATAGTCCACGAATTCGCCGCCTTTATACGCTACGATACGCATGGTTTTTCCTTCCAGCAGCAGGTGTACCGCTTTTGCGCCCATGATTGATGCGTAGACACGGTCTTTACAGGTCGGCGTACCGCCGCGCTGCATGTATCCGAGAATGGTAGCGCGGGTTTCCAGACCGGTGGCGGCTTCAATACGTGCTGCCATACCCACCGAATGACCGACGCCTTCCGCGTTCACGATGATGTGATGCCTTTTCCCGTTTTTCCGCTGGTTGATAATCTGATCCACCAGACGCTGCTCGTCGTAGTCGTAGGTCTCGGGAATCAGGATATCCTCCGCTCCGTTGGCGATACCGCACCAGAGAGCGATATAACCGGCATGACGTCCCATAACCTCAATGATGCTGACACGCTCATGAGATGTGGAAGTATCCCGGATCTTGTCGATGGCTTCCATGGCTGTATTGATGGCGGTATCGAAGCCGATGGTGTAGTCCGTACAGGCAATGTCCAGGTCAATGGTGCCGGGAATGCCGATGGTGTTGACACCGAGTTCGGCCAGTTTTCCGGCGCCGCGGAAGGAACCGTCACCCCCGATGACTACAAGGCCTTCGATTCCGTGCTTCCGGCACATCTCTGCCCCTTTCTTCTGACCGGCTTCTGTCATAAATTCCATACAGCGCGCCGTATAAAGAATGGTCCCGCCGCGGTTGATGATTTCCGCCACACTGCGGGAATCCATATCGATAATTTCTTCATCCAGGAGGCCGGCATATCCGCGCCGGATTCCCTTTACTTTCAGACCGGCTGCAGTGGCCGCGCGCACTACGCCGCGGATGGCAGCATTCATGCCGGGAGCATCGCCCCCGCTGGTCAGTACACCGATGGTTTTGATTTGATGTTCCATCTCCCGTTCCTCCCTCAGGAAGTTGTCCGGAATGTTTCCGGATTAAAACATGATTTTACCGTATTCTTTTTCTATCTTCAAGTTTTTTTTCAACAATTTGGACATTTTCCGGTCCGAATCTCTGCCGGAGGATATCCAGGACAGCTTCCTCCTCCTCGCGGGAGGCACGCCCCGGCAGTTTTTTGACAGCCCGTTCTTTCCCGAGGAAAACCTGCAGAGATACATTTCCGCGGATTTTTTCCAGTTCGTCCGCCGCCCTGTCATAAGACGCTTTATCTGCGAACCGGAGCCACAGATCCCTGGGAACCGTATCAAAGGGAATGATCCGGTCACAGACCAGTTTCCCCCTGGCCTCATCGGCACCCAGGCTCACACGGCCATGCACATATACCCTGGCATCCACAGCCAGGAAGGCCCGGTTTTTATCAAAATCTCTGGGAAAGAGCAGGATTTCTATAGATCCGCTCAGATCCTCCAGTGTCAGGAAGGCCATATTCTGGTTGTTTTTCGTCAGTTTATTGGTAATGGCGGTGATCATTCCGCCCAGCAGGACGGTCTGTCCCTCTTCTACCCTGGCCTGGCCGCTTTCCTCGTCTACCAGAAAGTCAGCTGCTCTTGCAGTGACCTGCCGCTCCAGGCGGGCTCGGTCTTCATCAAGAGGGTGGCCGCTGACATAGGTACGCAGGACTTCTTTCTCTCCGGCCAGGAGATCCTTCCTGGAAAATTCCTCCACATCCGGAAGGTCACCTTCCACTTCCCGGCGCTCGTCGTCACTCATGAGGTCAAAGAGGGACATCTGACCGGAAATCCCGTCCTTCAGCTCCTTGGCTTTCCGGTCCATCATATCGGCGTAGACCATCATTTTCTGGCGGCGGTTGCCCGGCAGACAGTCCAGGGCACCGGACCGGATAAAGCTTTCAATGGTCCGTTTATTGACTTCCCTTCCTGAAAGACGGTCGATCAGATCCCGAAGATCCCGGAAAGGACCTCCTGCCCTGCGTTCTTCCTGAATGGTTTCTACAACACTGCGCCCCAGCCCCTTAATCGCGGACAGACCGTAAAGGATATTTCCGTCCTGTACGGAAAATCCCCATTCGCCGCGGTTGATATCCGGCGGGAGCACCTGAATTCCCATAGAACGGCAGACCTGGATGTATTCTGTGACTTTTTCCTGGGAATCGATCACGGAGGTCATAAGCGCAGCCATAAATTCTACAGGATAATGGACTTTCAGATAGGCGGTCTGGTAGGCGACGACGGCATATCCTGCTGCATGAGACTTGTTGAAGGCATACTTGGCGAAATCCATCATCTGGTCATAAATACGGTTACCGATGTGTTCCGGGATTCCGTTGCCGATACAGCCGGGGATTCCTTCGTCAGGATTTCCGTACACAAAATTCTTCCGCTCCTTGACCATGGTTTCCTGCTTCTTTTTACTCATGGCACGGCGGACCATATCGCTTCGCCCCAGACTGAAACCGCCCAGATTCTGGACAATCTGCATGACCTGTTCCTGGTAGACAATACAGCCGTATGTCGGCCGGAGGATAGGAATCAGCTGAGGGCAGAGATAGGTGATGGTCTCCGGATGGTTCTTTCCCTGTATATACTGGGGAATAAAATCCATGGGGCCCGGACGGTACAGAGAGATCCCGGCGATGACATCCTCGAGGTTCTTCGGTTTCAGTTCCTTCATGAACCGTTTCATACCGGCACTTTCAAGCTGGAATATCCCATCGGTTTTTCCGGTGCCCAGATAGTCGTAAACGCTTTTATCGTTGAAGTCCAGATGTGCAAGATCCAGGTGAACTCCCCGTGCTTCCATCATGCTCAGGGTATTTTTGATTACGGTAAGAGTTCGGAGCCCCAGGAAATCCATTTTCAGAAGTCCGAGTTCTTCAATGACATCCTTATCGAACTGCGCGGTAATCTGTCCTTCAGAGGCTCTGGATAAAGGCAGGTAATCATCCATGGCACCGGGACCGATGACGACGCCGGCCGCATGCATGGAGGTATGCCTGGGCAGTCCTTCCAGCTGCCTGGCCATAGTGATAAGCCTGGCGACCCGCTCGTCTTCTTCGATCATCTTTTTCAGATCGGGACTTTTCTGCACGGCTTCTTCCAGCGTGATCTTCAGGTCTCTGGGAACGGCTTTGGCGACTGCGTCGCAGAGAGCGTACGGGAGATCCATAACACGCCCAACATCCCGGACCACGCCCCTTGCCAGCAGAGTACCGAAGGTCACGATCTGAACCACGTGATCTTCCCCGTATTTCCGGTTCACATAGTCAATGACTTCGCTGCGCCTTTCGAAGCAGAAATCCACGTCAATATCCGGCATGCTCACCCGCTCCGGGTTCAGGAAACGTTCGAACAGCAGCTGATAGCGGAGGGGGTCAATATCCGTAATTTCGAGGCAGTAGGAAACAATGCTTCCGGCGGCTGATCCGCGGCCGGGTCCGACGGGGATATCACGTGTTTTGGCATAATGGATGAAGTCCCATACAATCAGGAAATAATCCACAAACCCCATGTTCCGGATGACGTCCAGTTCATATTCCATCTGCTGAAGGGCAGTGCCGTCATCCTCCGGATATCTTTTTTTCAGGCCTTCCCGGCACAGCAGATTCAGATAGGACCAGGAATCATGGCCTGCGGGTACTTCAAAATGCGGCAGGAGATGCTGATGGAAAGCGATTTCCACCTGGCAGCGTTCGGCGATGCGATGGGTATTTTCAATGGCCTGAGGAGCATAAGGAAAAAGACTTCTCATCTCCTCTTCGGACTTCAGGTAGTACTGCCCGCCTTCGTATCTCATCCGGTTGGGATCCGAAAGCTTTTTCCCGGTCTGCAGACAAAGAAGAATATCATGCGCCTCCCAGTCTTCCGCCAGGATGTAGTGAGAATCATTGGTAGCGACCAGAGGAATACTCAGTTCTTCACTCATGCGCATCAGACCGGCATTGACGTCACGCTGCTCGGGGATGCCGTGATCCTGCAGTTCCAGGAAAAAATTGCCCTTCCCGAAAATACCTTCATATTTCAGAGCTGCCCTGCAGGCTTTTTCATACTGCCTGGCGGCCAGACAGCGGGCCACTTCACCTGCCAGGCAGGCACTGAGGGCGATCAGTCCCTCATGATATTTCTCCAGGATTTCCGTATCCACACGCGGTTTATAATAAAAACCGTCGATAAAACCCCGGGAAACAATTTTGACCAGATTCTGGTAACCGGTCTGGTTTTCCGCAAGAAGGACAAGGTGGTAATACCGGTCATCGCCGGCTCCGGGCTCGCGGTCCAGCCTCGAACCCGGAGCGACGTATACTTCACAGCCAAGGATCGGTTTGATGCCCTGCGCTTTGCAGCATTTGTAAAATTTAATGATACCGTACATGGCTCCGTGGTCTGTGATGGCCAGGGAATCCATGCCGAGTTCTTTGGCGCGGGCTACCAGTTCTTCAATTTTGGCGGACCCGTCCAGAAGGCTGTATTCCGTATGGACATGCAGAGGTGTAAACGCCATGTTTCCTCCCTTATTATCTGTTCTTCAGCCGGAGAAGGACTTTTTCACGGACAGCGTCCCCAACTTCCCAGGTTTTGGCATTACCGCCCAGTTCCGGGGAGATGTGCTTCTTTTCTTTCAGGACATCTTCCATGGCAGAAATCAGCAGCTTGCCGTACTCTTCATATCCGAAGAAATCCAGCATCTGGCTGGCAGACCAGATGGTAGCCATAGGGTTTGCCGCTCCTGTGCCTGCAATGTCCGGAGCAGAACCATGAATCGGTTCAAACATGGACGGGAAGGTACCTTCCGGATTCAGGTTGGCACCGGCCGCCAGGCCCATACCGCCTGCAATGGCAGCTCCGAGATCCGTAAGAATATCCCCGAACAGATTGGAGGTGACGACCACCTGGAAACGGCCCGGATCACGTACGAAATGACAGGCAGCCGCGTCCACCAGATATTCATGCGTTTCGATCTCCGGATACTCCTTGCTGATTTCATGGAAAATCTGATCCCAGAAAACCATGGAATAATTCAGCGCGTTCGCCTTCGAAACGCTGGTAACACTCATTCCTTCTTT
>CACZQT010000061.1 GCA_902783295.1 uncultured Lachnospiraceae bacterium | reverse complement strand
TGCCTGCTGAAGACGAACTGGCCTGGGAGGACGAAACCTTCGGCCCCCAGGTGCTGGATGATGCCGGCCGTGCCAGGGTCTATGACCTGAATGACAATGTTTCCGCCTGGATTCCCATTCCGAAAGGATATTATGCGGATGAGACCTTCTCCAACAGGAACGCGCTTGTGCTCTATCCCGTCGACACGGACACGCTGAACGCGGATGCCGCTTATTATGTCTATGATACGGAAGACGGTTATCTGGATTTCAATATGGATGATCCGCTGACGGAAGAGGCCCTCATGGTGGCGGATGACGAGGATCTCTCTCTGGACGGACCGTCGGATATCGTCACGTTCCAGGTCGGGAGCCGGGAGATGATGGGAGCTTCCCTCTTCGTTTCCTATGTTCCGGAGGACGGAGCCCCCGTCTATACCACACGGTATCTGATCTGGACGCACCTGGACGAGCGCACCATCGTAACCTGCCTGGTCGGAGCCGCTTCCGCGAATCCGGAGCCTCTGCTCACTATGGAAGAAGCAGGACGCATGTTCCTCTCTCCGGTCAGTCTGAAATAAGAAATGTATTCTCACAGCAGAAAATCTGAAAGTTTTCCTGCAGAACAGCAAAAGGGTGAGGCTTTAGCCTCACCCTTTTGTCATGGCAATCACGCCTGTCCGCTGGATCTCGAGAATCCCGAAACTGCGGACCAGTTCGATAAACTCTTCCACCGTGTCCGGCGCCGCATGGAATTCAATCACCATGTTCGTGGCGGACAGGTGTACAATTTTCGCTCCCATCACATTGCAGATTTCAATCAGGGACGCACGGTTGCTGAGACTGTAGCGGACTTTAATCAGGAGCATTTCCAACAGCACGCTGCGGGTTTCCTCCAGGCGGCGCACCTTGATGACATCCAGTTTTTTGTTCAGGTGCTTCTCAATCTGGTCAATGGTACGCTGGTCTCCGGTAGAAACGATTGTCATGCTGGAAACGTCATGCTTCTCTGTCTCGCCTACAGCCAGGGAATCGATATTAAAGCCTCTTCTCGCAAAGAGCCCGGAAATCCCGGAGAGGACACCGTCCTTGTTTTCTACCAGTACGGAAAAAATACCTTTCATCAGACCCCTCCTTCCCGTCAGATAACCACATTGCTGCTGGCAACATGGCAGACCATCAGGCAGGCTTTCTCGCAGGCCAGAAAACGGTCCAGAGCTTCCGGCAGTTCTTCATTGCTGCCGCACTCCACATAATCCATGTCATAGGCTTCTGCGATCTTGTCATAATGAGGGTAATCATAAAGCCGGACAGCGGAATAATGCCCGTCGTAAACCTTCTGCTGATGTTCCCGCACAAGGCCCAGATAACCGTTTTTCACCACCAGAATCTTCAACTGTACGTGGTTGACCGCCGCCGTAGCCAGTTCATTCATGGACATCTGGAAGGCGCCGTCTCCGCAGACAGCCACGACCTGTTTGTCCGGTTCGCAGATTTTCGCACCCAGGGCTGCCGGAATGGAATATCCCATAGTTCCCATTCCGCCGGTAGTCAGGAAACGTCCGTGTTTCATCACATAGTTGTCCGCCGACCAGAGCTGGTTCTGACCTACATCCGCAATATAAATAGCGTCATCGTCCATTTTTTCGGACAGGGTCTGTACCATGGTCATGGGATTGACCTGTTCTTCACTGAAACGTCTGCGGTCCACTGTACTCTTTTTGTATTCTTCCAGCCTTTCGACCCATTCTCTGGTATCTACATGGATCTCCGATTCGATCAAGGCGCGGAAGATCAGCTTTACATCCCCGACCAGAGGAAGGGTCGGACCCATATTTTTGCCGATCTCTGCTGAATCAATATCGATATGAATCACTTTGAGCTGCTGTTCCAGGTTCTCCGGTCTGGGAACCGCCCGGTCCGCAATCCTGGCGCCGACGATGATCAGCAGGTCACTGGAGGCAACTGCCCGGTTTGCATACGGCTTTCCGTTGTTGCCCAGCATCCCGAAATACAGCGGATGAGCTTTCGGGAGTACTCCGATTCCCATCATGGTGGAAACCACGGGAATGCCGTTTTTCTCGCAGAACTCCCTTACATCTTCTTCCCCGTTTCCGAGGATTACGCCGCCGCCGGCGCAGATCAGAGGTTTCTTCGAATGGTTGATTGCAGACACAACCTTGGCCAGCTGCTGGGCATTCCCCTTGACGTTGGGCTTATAGCTTCGCATATTGACTTCTTCCGGATACCGGAAAGGTACAGACATCTCTTCCCGCTGTACATCACAGGGAATGTCAATCAGTACAGGTCCTTTTCTTCCGGTAGACGCAACATAGAAAGCTTCTTTCATGATGCGCGGAATATCGTCCGCCTTCCGCACCAGATAACTGTATTTCACGAAGGACTCTGTAGCCCCTCTCATATCTGCTTCCTGAAAAACATCCCGCCCCAGCAGGCTGCTGTCCACCTGTCCGGTGATAGCAACAATGGGGATGCTGTCCGCATAAGCTGTAGCCAGAGCGGTAATCAGGTTGGTAGCTCCGGGACCGGAGGAGGTAACACAGACCGACGTCTTCCGTGAAATCCTGGCATAGCCGCTGGCTGCGTGTCCGGCATTCTGCTCCTGCCTTACGAGGATATGCTGTATTTTATCCGTGTGATACAGGGCCTCGTAAAAAGGAGCGATCGCCACTCCCGGGATGCCGAAGATCAGGGAGATTCCTTCCTCTTCCAGGCATTTTATCATTGCCTGGGCGCCATTCATACGCCGGCCTCCTTTCCGAACGCAGACCGTACCATCTCTTCCACTTCAGCCTTCTCGGGCATCACCCGAAGAGCACCTTTCCGGGTGGTTACAATGGAAGCCGCTGCGTTGGCAAACCGCAGCATGCGTGTCAGTTCTTCTTCCGTATAAGTCCGGAAGCCGTTTTCCAGAACGAAATGCAGGACGCAGGCCCCGAAGGTATCCCCTGCACCGGTGGTTTCAATGGTATTCCTGGTCAGCACTGCCGGCACCAGAACCTTGTGCCCGCCCATATAAGCCAGGCTGCCGGAAGGCCCCAGGGAAACAAGCAGCAGCGGAATCTGATACCGTTCCAGAATCCAGGCAGCGCCTTTGTCGTAGTCCTTCTCTCCGGTCAGCCATTCTATTTCATTATCGGAGATCTTCATGATATCGCAGACCTCCATGCCGTATTCGACGAATTCCCGGGCATCCTCCAGCTTTCTCCAGAGAGTGGCTCTCAGATTCGGGTCAAAAGAAATCAGCGCGCCGGCTGCTTTTGCGCTTTCTACCGCTGCCCTGGTGGCAGAGCGGCAGGGTTCGTGCGTCATGGACAGGGTACCGAAATGGAAAATACGGCAGTCTCCCGTCATCTCTCCGGGCACTTCATCCGTGCGCAGCATCATATCCGCACCGGGATTCCGGTAGAAGGAAAACTCCCGGTCGCCGCCCTGCAGGGTGTGTACAAAGGCCAGAGTCGTGCGGACTTCGGCATCCTTCCGGATGCCTTCTGTTCCGATCCCCACCTCATTCAGGGCGTCAATCAGCTGGCGTCCGAACATATCCTCTCCGACCTTCCCGATAAAGCCGGTCTTATGGCCAAGCCGGGTCAGCATGGAAAGAACATTCCCCGGAGCCCCGCCGGGATTGGCTTCCATCACAGGGTTCCCCTGTGCGCTGGTTCCGTTTTCCGTAAAGTCAATCAACAGCTCGCCGAGGGCAACTACATCATACTTTTTCATTTTACTCCGTCCTTTCCGGCTCAAGAAAGCCGCTTGAGATAATAAAAACCGTACGCAGGAATCATAACACCCTTCGCTTCCCGGATTTCTCCGGTCAGCAGATCTTTATAGAGACCATCTTCTTCATTAATCCAGGCCATACGGTCCTGTTCGCTGTAGTTGAAGATCCCGATTATTTTCTCTCCTTCATATTCCCGTGCCATGCAGAGTACAGACTCGTCCCAGGTTGGAATCGTCCAGGAATGCGCATTCGAAACAAAGGCTTTTTCAGCAGCGCGGATTTCTTCCAGACGGTCCAGTGCTGTCCAGACTCTTTGTTCTACGGTTCCTTCGATATCCTTTTTTGCAACGCGTTCCCAGTCCATCTTTCCGCGGTGAATATAGCGGGAATCATCCTTTTTCAGAGGGTCTTCCTTGTAAGTATAATCATTTACCTGGGCGGTCTCATCCCCGCTGTAAATAACAGGGATGCCGGACTGCATAAACAGGCAGGCATGCAGCATCACATCGAGCTGAATGGAAAGATCCATATCCGCTTCGTTTTTCTCATAGCCGGCCTTTTCGATCCCGCACATGGAGGCGGTG
>CACZQT010000060.1 GCA_902783295.1 uncultured Lachnospiraceae bacterium | reverse complement strand
TTCCCGGGCTGATGAAAGAGCCAGGCTCTTTTATGAGGATTGAAATTCAGGCCTTCTGTCTTCTGACGGAAGGCTTTTTTCTTCTAACATGCAGCGGTACCCCGCAGGAGGTTTCCTGTAAGGTGAAGCGGCCAGGCGGTTCATGAGAGCCATCCGGCAGCGGATCCGTATCATGAAAAAAGGAGGGTTCCGAATCTATGGCAAAGATTGAAGCAAAACAGCCGGTCGTACAGGAAATTGCCGGCCTGCTGGAAAACGCGCAGTCTGCAGTTCTGGTAGATTACCAGGGCATTACCGTGGAAGCTGATACACAGCTCAGAAAACAGCTTCGTGAAGCGGGCGTGACCTATCGTGTCTACAAGAACACTCTGATGAACATCGCCATGAAGGGCACTGCTTTCGAGGCTATGTCCGGCGATCTGAAGGGGCCGAGCGCCATCGCAGTTTCTACCGGCGATGCTACAGCTCCCGCCCGCATCATTGCTACCTTTGCAAAGACCAATGATAAGGTTGCGCTGAAGGCAGGCGTGGTGGAAGGCACCTATTATGACGAGAAGGGCATCAACGCTGTGGCGCTGATCCCCGGCAGAAGCGAACTGCTGGCCAAGCTGCTTGGCAGCTGGCAGTCTCCGATCGCAAGCTTTGCCCGCGTGATCGATCAGATCGTAAAGGCACAGGGCGGCGAAGCCGCTCCGGCAGCAGAAGCTCCGGCAGCGGAATAAGCTTTGGGGGACCGGTTCCCCGGCGCTTTCTCCCCGAAGCGGGGTGAATGTACTTACCGAAACAAAACCTAATCAGGAGGATAAAAAAATGGCAAAACTGTCTATTGAAGAAATCATTGCAGCCGTAGAAGAGCTGAGTGTTCTGGAACTGAATGACCTGGTAAAGGCCTGCGAAGAGAAGTTTGGTGTTTCCGCTGCTGCTGGCGTTATGGTCGCTGCTGCCGGCCCCGCTGAGGAAGTGGAAGAGAAGACCGAATTCGACGTTGAGCTGACCGAGATCGGCCCGAACAAGGTTAAGGTTATCAAGGTTGTCCGCGAACTGACCGGCCTGGGCCTGAAGGAAGCGAAGGAAGCTGTTGATTCCGCTCCGAAGGTGCTGAAGAGCGAAGTTTCCAAGGAAGAAGCCGAAGCTGCGAAGGCCGCTCTGGAAGCCGAAGGCGCAAAGGTTACCCTGAAGTAATTCAGAAAACCAGATATAAAATTTTACCAACCAGGAGCCCGGATTATCCGGGCTCTTTTTTCATTTCATAGGAAATTCAGAGCCCGTACCTTTTGCGGCCGGCAGGCGCTTTCCCCTGAATCATCGGAGATTTTTCGAAAAAATATGTTGACAGGCGACATATATCGTGATACGATACAGTCGTCGGACGACATAACGGGAGGCGACATAGATGAAAAAGAGTGAACCAATGTCGGAAAGCTATTATTACATCCTGCTGTGCCTGGCCAAAGGGGCAAACCACGGCTACGGGATCATGCAGATGACGGAGAAGCTTTCCGGAGGCGACGTAATTATCGGATCAGGAACGATGTACGGAGCCACGGGCAATATGATGAAAAAAGGATGGATCCGGGAAATTATGTCTGCAGAAGGCGGTCTGGAGCGCCGGAGGCTGTACCAGCTGACAGACTCCGGAAGAGAGGCTCTGCGGGCGGAGATTGCAAGACTGAAGCGGATGCTGGAAAATGCAGAGGAGGTGTGAGGCATGTCGGGGAAATATAAGACGTCCTATAAGGCGTATTCTGCCTGGAACTATCAAAAGGAAGTCGAGGATTTGAATAAGGCATCGGAGCAGGGATGGCAGCTCATGAAAGGCGGCTGCTTCCACAGTAAATTTGTGAGAAATCCGGATGTCCGCTACCGCTATCAGCTGGACTTTCGGAAAATTGACGATATGCCCCGCTACATTGAAACTTTCCGGGAGCAGGGATGGGAATATATCAATTCCACCTTTAACGGCTGGCATTATCTCCGGAAGCTCTATGATCCCTCTCTGCCGGAAGAGGCTTATGAGATTTTCACGGACCGGGAATCCCTGCAGGAGATGAACGGCCGCTGGGCGCGTCTGGCCATGTCCGGCAGTATTATTCTGGGTCTGTTTGCACTGCTCTATGCGGTCCGCATGTTCCGGCAGCCGGATCTCCCTGCCCTGGTACTGCTGCTGACCTTAGTGATTGAGAGCGCCGCCCTGCTTCGGGGAATGTTTATTATGCGGAATCCGGAGTCGAGCCGGAACCGTAAAGGAGACGGGGCTTTTCTGGCGGTTTTCTTTGCGGTAATTCTTCTCGGCGCAGGCGGATCGATCGTGCTGAGAACGCTTCGGCCGGGATTTTCCACCGATCAGCGGGCGGGCTCTGTTGACGCACCGGTCACAGATAATCGCTGGATAGATTTTAAAGTACATTACCCGGACAACTATTATCTGGATCTGGATATGGAAGCCCCTGAAGCTATGACCTTTGAGATCATAGACGAAAACGGGGAAGTTGTTTACTCAGTGACCGAGACCAGCTTCCAGGAGGAAGATATCCGCCTGAAGCTGACCCGGGGAGAGTACAGCCTTTCCCTATCCTATAAGACTGGATTCCATGCAGCCTGCTCCATGGAATAGTAAAAAAGACAAGTCTTTATAGTCTGGAAAGCCTGTCTCATAGTCTGGGGAATCTGCCCTATAGTCTGGAAAACTGTCTCGCGGGTGCCGGCATATGGATGAAAATAACGAGTCCAATGTTGATTCACTGCCGGGCTGCCCGGCGGGTGAATCGGTATTGGACTCGTTGTTTCTTTTATGCTTTATGCACGATCGTTACAGGAGGTTTTTATTTCACGGTGACACGGATCGTCGTGAAAATGCCGTTCTGCGCGTAAACATATATGATGCAGCTGCCGGCTTTTTTAGCAGTGATGATGCCGGAGGTTTTTCCGACGGAGGCGATGTCAGGCCTGGTGCTTTCGTACTGCAGCTCCCGGTATCTCTTTACCGGCAGCCGGGTGTCGGCAGGCAGTGATCTGGCTTCTATGGAAAAGCTGGTTTTTCTTTTCAGGTTTAGGTTTCTCTTCTTGATATTCAGGACTTTTACAGATTTTTCGTTTCCGACTCTTCCGCCGGAGGTTGCAATATAAACAGCCGGGGAAGGGGCACTGATTTTGACGATATCTTTCCCTTCGGTGACAGCCGCGACACAGAATTTGTAGTATCTTCCCGGAATAAGGTCTTTTCTGGTCCAGGAAGTGGTGTTTCCGCCGGAGATGGTTTTTACCTTCTGCAGCTTTTTTTCGCCGTGACTGCTGTAAATAATATAGCCGGTAGCCCCGGCAGCTTTTTTCCATTTAATGGTGATGGAATCTTTAGTAACCCGGGAAGCCCTCAGCTGCAGCCGGTTGAAGGGAGAAGCCGACTCGAAGAAAGAAGCAGTGCTCTGTTTCTCCTGTTTCCGTTTGATGAAACGCCACTTTTGGGCGCTGCTTTCTACTCCGGAATACAGCCATACATTCTGGCCGTTGGCTGCTTTATCTCCGGAAACATCCAGATACAGCCCGTTCAGCTTGGAAATGATGTAATACCAGCCGTTTCCCGCTTCCCGGATGATCCAGCGCTGGGAGTCGCGGCCGGTGTCTTTATACTCCTGTACATTCGTTCCGCTGTTCCGGCCGGCATCCTGTGCGTGAAGAACCTTCCCGCTGTTTTTCATGGTCAGCTTGTAATAGCCGCCTGACAGGCAGGTGACCTGCACTATCGTAGATGTATCTGCCTTTCCTGTCTGGTCGCTGAGCTGAATATTCCTGCCGCCTTTCATCTTATCCCCGGAAGCACTCAGCCCGTAAGCAGAATTCAGTCTGGTAACGATATGGTATTCCCCGTCCGCAATGGTGCGCGTGGGAGTCAGGTCCGGCGCCGTCACCGAAACCCGGGGATAGACAACATACCAGTAGGATTCAGCACTGCTTACCGAGATCCGGGCATCCGAAACGGGAATCCGTCCGTCCGGAGTGCTGCCGGCAGGATCTGCGCAGTAAAACGTTCCGTCTGTATAATCCGTGATCAGAATTGCATGGGGCCTGCCGCGGTCATAGATGACAATGCCTTCCGGATGAGAGTTTAACAGCTGGATGAGCCTGCCGGCGTTGCTGCTTCCCCCGGGAAGTTCACCGTAGCCAACGGAGATGCCGGCATAAGTAAACTCGTGGGATAATCCGCCGCCTTCCACCCAGGCAGTACCACGCATGGAATTTTCGGTGATATTCCTCCAGCCGCTGTCTCCGTCTGCCAGGGCGGCGCGCCGCACCATCATAACAGCGGAAACCAGTGTACAGGTATAGCTGGTCTGCTGTTTAAGGAACATACCCGGCTGATTCAGCTCATCGATGGTGGCAGCCAGGGACTTCCCCGGGATATACACGGAAATACAGATCCAGAGCAAAAGGAACAGAAGTATTTTTTTCCTGATTTGTATAAGCATAAATTTATTTTCCATTTCTGTACAGTTATAGGCGATTAAAGGCTATAATAGCACAAAAAGGGACCGATTTCTACCGGATTATCGGCGGGGCTTTAGCTTGACGGAATAAGCGGGCTCTTTTATAATTGATGCACAGTTCGCTGCAGGGAAAAGCACTTCGTGCTTCCGCGCGCGAAAAGTGCGCTGGCGCACTCTTTTACGGATATTGGTTCATTCACGGCAGCTTTTCTTACACCATGAGGAGGACAGAAAATGCAATCTTATACACTTTCAGGAGGCGTACAGATCCCGGTGATGGGATACGGCTGCTACAATGCGTTCGGCGCTGAGATTGAGCAGGCGGTTGAGATGGCGCTGGAAGCCGGCTACCGGTATATAGATACCGCAGAGTTTTACAAGAATGAACCGGATATCGGTCCTGCGCTGGACACCTTTGCAGGGAAACGGGAGGAGCTTTTCGTTCTGTCCAAAGCCTGGCCTTCCTCCTTCGATAATATGGAAGAAGCCTGTGTGCGCAGCGCGAAAAATCTTCATGTGGAATATCTGGATGCCTACCTGCTGCACTGGCCGGGGACGAAGGAAGACCGCCGGCTGAAGGCCTACGGGCAGCTTCTGGCCCTGGCGGAAAAAGGCCTGGTGCGCGCGCCCGGCGTTTCCAATTTCAGTATTGAACAGCTGGAGCGGGTGAAGGCGGAATACGGTGCTTATCCTGCAATCCATGAAATCGAATGTCATCCCAGCTATCATCCTGTGGAGATGATCCGCTTCTGTCAGAAGCACGGTATCCAGGTGATTTCCTATGAGCCGATCAACCGGACGGCTGATCTGTCTCTGGCGCCGGTTCTTCAGCTGGCGGAAAAATACGAGCATACCCCCGCGCAGATCGTGCTGCGGTGGCATATCCAGCATGACCAGCTGCCGATTCCGAAATCCAGCAACGAAAGCCGGATCAAAGAAAACATAGCGGTATTTGACTTCGAACTCTCGAAAGAAGATATGGCTCTTCTGGATACGCTGGATACCGGAAAGCGGAACGGGCTGGATCCCATGGCTTTCCCGCCCGGGTTTTAATCAGCGCTTTTCGAAGAATGGAGAAAAAACAGTCAGGAATTGACTGCAGAGGTATTTACGGGGCAGGAGAAAGGAGCAGCAGATGGAATTCCGGATGGAACATGATACGATGGGCGAGGTGAAGGTGCCCGCTGCCCATTACTGGGGCGCGCAGACCCAGAGAAGCAAGGAGAATTTTGCCATCGGTAGGGAAACCATGCCGGTGGAGATCGTACAGGCTTTTGCCATGTTGAAGAGCGCAGCGGCAAAAGCAAATGCCGAGATCGGGAAGCTTCCGCAGGAGAAGGCGGCGGCGATTGAAAAAGCAGCAGACCGGATTCTGGCCGGGGAATTCCCGGGGGAATTTCCTCTGTCGGTGTGGCAGACGGGCAGCGGCACGCAGAGCAACATGAACATGAACGAGGTAATCGCTCATATCGCGAATGAGGAAAAGCCGGAACTGGGCATACATCCGAACGATCATGTGAATATGTCCCAGAGCTCGAACGATACTTTCCCGACAGCCATGAATATGGCAGCTTTTCTGGCGATCCGGCAGAAGCTGGCTCCGGCGCTGATGAAGCTTGCCGATACCCTGGCAAGGCTGGAGCATGAAAACGCGGAAGTGCTGAAAATCGGCCGCACCCATCTGCAGGACGCGGTGCCGATCCGGTTTTCCCAGGAGATTTCCGGCTGGCGGGCCATGATGGAGGAATCCCTTTCCATGATCCGGCAGGCATCGGATCATCTGAAATATCTGGCCATCGGAGGCACGGCCGTGGGCACGGGGCTGAACTGCCCGCCCGGTTTTGATACCCTCTGCTGCCTCTACCTTTCGGAGGCATCCGGTGAAAACTTTATGCCGGCGAAAAATAAATTCCACGCACTGACCAGCAAGGATGCCTATGTATTTACCCACGGGGCTCTGAAGGCGCTGGCGGCGAACCTGATGAAGATCGCCAATGATGTGCGCTGGCTGGCCAGCGGCCCCCGCTGCGGCCTGGGAGAAATCCGTATTCCGGAAAATGAACCGGGCAGTTCCATCATGCCGGGGAAGGTAAATCCGACCCAGTGCGAAGCCATCACCATGATCGCGGTACAGGTGATGGGAAATGACGCAGCCGTCGGCTTTGGCGCATCCCAGGGCAATTTCGAACTGAATGTCTTTATGCCGGTGCTGGCCTACAACATGATGCAGTCCATCCGCCTGCTGACGGACGGGATGCTTTCCTTTGAGAAGAACTGCCTGCGGGGGATTGTCCCGAACCGGGAGAAGATGCAGGCATATCTGGACCAGTCGCTGATGCTGGTGACCTGTCTGACTCCGAAGACCGGATACGAAAACGCGGCAAAAGCCGCCAAGAAAGCCTTCCGGGAGAATACCACGCTGAAAGAGGCAGTGGTGGCGCTGGGGCTTCTTACGGAAGAAGAGTACGACGAGACGGTAAAGCCGGAGAAGATGGTGTAACAGGGTATTCCGGCAGAACGGAAAACACTGGCAGAAGTAAAGATAAAGGCGGAAAACCTTGACGGCTTACACGGCATCTTTTATAATCACTCAGATAAGGCCCGCGGTCGGGTCCTGAACGGGAATAATAAATTGGCATGAAATGCTGAGAAGGGATAATAAATTATGGATTACGCAAAAGAATCGCTGCGGCTGCATTATGAGTGGAAAGGCAAACTGGAGATCACGCCCCGGGCATCCGTGGATTCGGACGACGGACTGAGCCTGGCATATACGCCGGGTGTGGCACAGCCCTGCCTGGAAATCCAGAAGGATATCAATAAGAGCTATGAACTGACCCGCCGCTGGAATACGGTAGCCGTAGTAACGGACGGCACGGCCGTGCTGGGCCTGGGGGATATCGGCCCCGAGGCAGGCATGCCGGTTATGGAAGGCAAATGCGTACTGTTCAAGGCTTTCGGCGGTGTAGATGCAGTTCCGCTCTGCGTGCGTTCCAAGAAGGTAGAAGATATCGTGGAAGTGGTCCGCCTGACGGCCGGCAGCTTCGGCGGCATCAATCTGGAGGATATCTCTGCACCCCGCTGCTTCGAAATCGAAAAACGGCTGAAGGAATGCTGCGATATTCCGATTTTCCACGATGACCAGCACGGTACCGCCGTTATTACTCTGGCCGGTGTTATGAACGCCCTGAAGCTGGTGGGCAAGAAGCTGGAAGATGTGAAGATCGTAACCTCCGGCGCCGGTGCAGCAGGTGTAGCCATCATCAAACTGCTGATGGCCATGGGCCTGAAAAACGTAATTATGACGGACCGGAAAGGCGCTATCTACGAGGGACGTGAAGACCTGAATCCTATCAAGCAGGAGATGGCAGCGCATACGAACTTCAATAAAGAGAAGGGAACCCTGGCAGAGGTGATCCGCGGGGCGGATGTCTTCATCGGTGTATCCGCACCGGGCCTTCTGACCCAGGATATGATCCGCACCATGGCAAAGGATCCTGTGATTTTTGCCTGCGCGAACCCTACGCCGGAGATTTTCCCGGACGAGGCGAAGGCAGCCGGCGCGGCGGTAGTGGCTACCGGCCGTTCCGATTTCCCGAACCAGATCAACAACGTGCTCTGCTTCCCGGGTCTCTTCCGCGGCGCTCTGGATGTAAGGGCCTCCGATATCAACGATGAGATGAAGATTGCCTGCGCCTATGCTCTGGCCGGACTGATTTCCGACGAGGAGCTTTCCGCAGATTACATTATCCCGAAGGCATTTGATCCCCGTGTAAGAGACGCGCTCGCGAAGGCTGCAGCGGATGCCGCCAGAAGAAGCGGCGTCGCACGGATATGATATGAAAAGAACAGCGAGTCCAAAGTCACCGGCGATTGTGCTTGCACGAATCGCCGAGTGACCTTGGCGAGCGTAAAAACATGAGTATGGAGCCGTTTTCCGAAGGAAAACGAGCGAAATACGA
>CACZQT010000059.1 GCA_902783295.1 uncultured Lachnospiraceae bacterium | reverse complement strand
TTTCTGGCAGAGCAGATCCACGAGCTGGAAACGTCACCGGAGATGCAGGCTCTTTTGCAGAAACTGGAAGAAACACCTCCTCAGGATCCGGTGCTTCTGGCGATGGTGCAGAAAGCACGACGTGCGTACGAAAAACTGACGAATGTGCCCAAAGAGCTTTTTGCCGCTTACGCAGAACACAACCTGAAAACAGAACATATCTGGGCGGAAGCCCGGTCGGAAAACGATTATGCCATGGTTCTGCCTTTCCTGAAGCAGGAGTTCGCGTATAAACGGGAACTGATCAGCTGCGCCGGTTTCGCGGATGATCCGGTAACCGGGCTTATGGACGAGTGGGAGACTGGAACCACCAGGCAGCAGATAGACAGGCTGTTTGAGGAATTGAAAGCCTGTCTTGTTCCCTATGTACAGCGGCTGCGTTCAGAACCGCAGCCGGATCCTGCTCCCCTGCGGGGCAGCTTTCCGAAGGAAAAGCAGAAAGCTTTTTGCAGCGAAATCCTCCGGGCCGTGGGCTACGATTTTGACAGAGGACGGGTGGATGAGGGGGCACACCCCTATACTACTTTCAACTTCCGCAAGGATATCCGGTTCACCTGCCGGTATTTTGAGGATGATTTCACCCGGTCTGTCCTGTCCAGTCTCCATGAAGGCGGGCATGCCATTTACTGGCAGAATATGAGCCGGGAACTGGACGGCACCACGCTGGCTGTTTCCTCGTCGCTTCCGATCGATGAATCACAGGCCCGTTTCCAGGAGAATATACTGGGGCGGAGTCTGGAGTTCTGGGAGCATTTCCTGCCTGCAGCAGCGAAGTATTTTCCGGAACTGGCCGGCATTTCTGCAGAGAATTTCTACAGGGCACTGAACGCACTGCACGTTTCACCGCTGCGCCTTACGGCAGATGAGCTCACTTATAATCTGCATATCATTCTTCGCTATGAACTGGAGAAAGCCCTCTTTGACGGAACGCTGACTTTTGAAGAGCTTCCGGCAGCCTGGAACGAAAAGTCGATGGCCTATCTGGGTATCTGCCCGGAGAACGACGGGGAGGGTGTGCTGCAGGACATGCACTGGTTCAGCGGCTATATCTGCTATTTCCAGAGTTATGTGCTGGGCAACTGTTACGACGGACACTTTCTCCATTCTATGAAAAAGGATATTCCCGATATGTCTGACCAGGTCAGGCAGGGAGATTTTTCACAGATCCTGCAATGGAATGTGTCTCATATTCATCGTTTCGCGTCTATGAAATCACCACGTCAGATATTGTGGGATGCAGCAGGAGAAGAGCTTTCCGCCGGCCGGTATCTGGAGTATCTGACGGAAAAATATAACCGGATTTACGGATTATAAGCGATCCGCCCGGGAGGCAGGGACCTCTCCTTTTTCTGCAGGCTGAAGTCCTGTCCGGAAAAATGAAAAGCGGAAAACGGAGAGAATTACAGCGGGAGGAGACAGAATGATTATTAAAAATGCCATCATACACGACGCGGTCCATGAAGAGGCGTGCCGGGGAGATATTCTGATTGAAAACGGGAAAATCGTTTCCGTTGGCGGTTCCGCCGGCGCGGATCAGGAAATTCTGGATGCAGCCGGTCTTCATGCTTATCCCGGGTTTGTGGATGCCCACAGCCACATCGGGCTGGACGGCTACGGCGGACCTACGGGAAGCACTTTTGACTACAATGAGATGAATGATATCTGCTGTCCGCAGCTTCGCGGGATGGACAGTTATTATGCCATGGACGCGGCCATCCCCATGGCACTGGAAGGAGGCGTGACCACTGTCGCCACCGGCCCCGGTTCGGCCAATGTGCTGGGTGGAACGTTCCTGGCGGTCAAGATGACAGGGAAAACCGTCGAAGAAGCCATGATCCGTCCTGCAGTTGCCATGAAGTGCGCATTCGGAGAAAATCCGAAGAGGTGCTACAAAGAAAAGTGCGATTCCGCACGCATGACGACAGCGGCCAAACTCCGGCAGATGCTTTTTGAAGCACGCGACTATATGCTCCGGAAAGAAGCGGCCGGAGACGATATTATGAAGCAGCCGAAGTTTGACATGAAGATGGAGGCCCTGATTCCGGTCCTCAAACGGGAGATTCCGCTGAAGGCACATGCGCACCGCTGCGATGACATTATGACAGCCATCCGCATCGCGAAGGAATTCGACCTGAAGATTACCATCGAGCACTGCACAGAAGGGCACCTGATTGTAGATGAACTGAAGGCAGCCGGCGTTCCGGCCGCGGTAGGCCCGACGCTGTCGAATGCTTCCAAGCTGGAACTCCTGAACAAATCATGGACAACGCCGGGAATTCTGGCATCGGCAGGAATCCCTGTATCTATTATTACCGATGCTCCGGTGATTCCGCAGCAGTATCTGCCTCTCTGCGCCGGCCTGGCGGTGAAAGCCGGTATGGACCCTTTCCAGGCCCTGCAGGCGATTACGATCAACCCCGCAAGACATATCGGCGTGGAGGATCGTGTCGGCAGTCTGGAAGCCGGAAAGGATGCAGATATCGTGCTGGCAGACGGCGATCCGCTGATCAGTGATACGGTGATAAAGTATGTATTCGTGAATGGAAAACTACTGGTAAAGCCTGTTTGATAAATCCGGAGGGTATGCCGGGGGGAACCCGCGGGGGAATGTTCGGAAAATGTCAGCGGCATTTTTGAGCTGTGCTTTCAGGCGGCGCTGGAAGGGATAAAAGGGAGGACAGCGGTATGATCGGAACCAAGAGAGAAGGGGATTGCCTGGTTATCGTCCTGACAGGGAGGATCGATTCTTCCAACGCCGGAGAAACCGGGAAAGAGATCCGCCTTGCGATTCAGGAAGCTCGGGGCACAAAGTGGCTGCTGGATGCCGGAAGCCTGGATTATATTTCCAGTGCGGGACTGCGGGTCCTTCTGGCCTTGAAGAAAGAAACGAAGGATGAAATCACCATCCGGAATGTGACTCCGCTGGTCTATGATACGCTGTCTGTCACAGGCTTTACCAGCCTGTTTGATGTACAGAAGCAGCTGCGGTCCGTCAGCATAGAAGGCTGTCCCGAGATCGGACGCGGGGCCATCGGCACGGTGTATCGCCTGGATGAGGATACCATCGTGAAGGTGTATAATATTCCCGAATGCCTGCCTATGATCGAAAACGAGCAGAAGCGGGCCAAGCAGGCTTTTGTCCGGGGCATTCCTACGGCGATTTCCTATGACATAGTGCGCGTGGGAGACAGGTTCGGCTCTGTGTTTGAGATGGTAAAGGCAGAGAACTGCAATGATCTGATTGTCAGGAATCCTTCCCGCATGGATGAAGTCATCCGCCTGTATGTATCCCTTTTGAAAACAGTTCATGACGTGGAAATGCTGCCCGGAGAACTGCCGGATGCCCGGGAGATCTACGCCGGGTATCTGGATGATATAGCCGGCTGTCTGCCCGACGAACTGATCAGCCGCATAAGAAAACTGCTTTTGGACATGCCGGAGGATCTGCATGCCGTCCACGGCGACATTCAAATGAAAAACGTGATGCTGTCCGCAGAAGAACCTCTGCTCATAGATATGGAAACGCTTTGTGTGGGCAATCCCATATTTGACTTCGCCGGCCTCTGGATGGCATACTGCGCCTTTACCGAAGATGAACCGACGAATTCGGAAGAGTTTCTCGGGATTAACAAAGAAACCAGCGATGAAATCTACCGGAAGACCTTGTTGATGTACCTGGAGGATGAAAAGAAACTGCCGCAGGCAGAAGACAGGATTCAGGTTCTGGGAGCCGTGAGATTCCTGTATGTGCTGGCAGTTCTTGGCCTGGGAAAACCGGAACTGAAGGAAATCCGCATCCGGCATACGCGGGAACGGCTGGAGAGGCTGCTGGAGCGGGTGGACAGATTGTATTTATAAGGTGAGACCGGAACAGAGCTGGACATGGGAGCATTTCTGTTCGCGGGGCAGGGGGCAGGAGGACAGAGGGACAGTCCCCTTGTCCCAAAGTGACAAGGGGACTGTCCCTCTGTCCTTGACTGGCTTAAAGAAGGAGAAAAACATGAAACTGGTTTTTATTCGACATGGAGACCCGGATTATGAGCATGATTCCCTGACACCGCAGGGACGGATCGAAGCTGCCTGCCTGGCGGAAAGGATTTCTGCCCTGGATGTCAAGAACTTTTATGTGTCTCCTCTGGGCAGGGCCAGGGAAACCGCGGAATATACGCTGAAAAAGGTAAACCGGGAAGCCGAAACTTTCGACTGGCTCCGCGAGTTCGGCCCTCGTATCCTTCGCCCGGACAGGAAGGAGAGGGCGGGGGTATCCTGGGACTGGCTGCCGCAGGACTGGCTGCAGTTCCCGGAATTCCTGGACCGGAACCAATGGATGAACCATCCGGTTTTTCAGGAAGCCGGTGTGGGTAAAGAATACGAACGGGTGACCCGGAGCCTGGATGAACTGCTGGCAGCGCATGGTTATGAGCGGTGCGGATTCTACTACAGAACAGCAGCGGCGAACCAGGACAGGCTGGTCTTTTTCTGCCACTTCGGCGTTACCTGCGTCCTGCTTTCGCACCTGATGAACGTTTCGCCCATGCCGCTGTGGCACGGTCTGGCTATGGCTCCGACATCCGTGACAGTCGTCAATACCGAAGAGCGCCGTGAAGGGATTGTATCCTTCCGGGCTTCCATGGTCGGGGATATTTCTCATCTGTACCAGGCAGGCATTGAGCCGTCTTTTTCGGCACGTTTCTGCGAATGCTGGAAAAACGAAGAAGAGCGGCATGACTAAGCATTTTGCGCAGCTTTACCACAGATGACAAAACGCGCCGGGCAGGAGGGGCAGAACCCTCTCGTCCGGCGCGTTTGGTTATCTGTGGGATTACAGTAGTTCTGCGAACAGTCTCAGAATCAGCTGTCCGAAACGCAGGAAGGCATTTCTTCCTGTCCGGTAGGTTTCTGTTACATCCCTGCTCTGCGCAAACATCCCTTCAAAGTCCCGGCGGACCTCTTCAGCCAATGCCCGGTCATAGATCCAGCAGCCGTTTTCAAAATGATGATAGAGGCTTCGGTAATCCAGATTGATCGTGCCGCAGGTGGCCATCTTGTCATCCGTCACACTCATTTTGCAATGGCAGAAACCGGGTGTCCACTCATAAATCCGGACTCCGCTGCTTACCAGTGCGTGGTAAAAGGACCGGGTCACGCTGTAAACCATTTTTTTGTCCGGAATCCCCGGGGTAATGATCCGTACATCCACACCTCTTTTGGCGGCCAGAGTCAGCGCATGGGTCATTTCATCCGTGATGATCAGATAGGGTGTTACAAAATAGCAGTAGCGCTCCGCTTTTTCTGCCATACTGATATAGACTTCTTCTCCCACATGTTCATTGTCCATGGGGCTGTCTGCGTACGGCACTATAAAACCCGTCTGCCCGGCTTTGTATGAGGATTTCGGGAAGAACTTCCGGAATATCGCATCATCTTTATCCCCTTCCCGGACTGCGTTCCACATTTCCAGGAACGTTACTGTCAGAGAACGTACGGCATCTCCTTCAAGCCGGATTCCGGTATCCTTCCACTCTCCATAGGGATGCGTCAGGTTAAAATACTCATCCGCCAGATTATAGCCTCCGGTGAATCCCACTTCCCCGTCCACGACGGTGATCTTTCTGTGATCGCGGTTGTTCAGGAAAAAATTGAGCCCCGGCATGAAGGGGTTGAACACACGGCACCGGATCCCCCGGGCAGCGAGTTTTTTCACAAAATCCGTGTTGATAAACCCGATACTGCCCATATCGTCATAGAAGACTCTTACTTCTACGCCGGCGGCTGCCCGCTCAGCCAGAGCATCCTCCAGCCTGCGCCAGGAGGTTTTATCTTCGATGGCATGATATTCCATAAAAATAAAAGACCTGGCCTTCCGGATGGCTGCCAGCTGGGCTTCCAGACCGAGAGCTGCGTCATTATAATATTCCACATCTGTATTCTGCCAGACCGGATAGCCGGAGAAGGTGTGAAGATATTCTGCAATTCCGGCGGCGGCCGGGTCTCTTTTCGCCAGCTCCTGCTGCAGTTCTTTATTGAGAGGAAGCAGCGGCAGAAGTTTTTCGTCGATCGCCGTATATCTCGCCCGCATCTTACGGGTACTCCCGTTCAGACCAATCAGAAGGTACAGAAAGACACCGACGGCGGGAACTGCCATAATCAGAATGATCCACGGCATCTTCATGGAGGAGGTTTTCTGCTGGGAATAGATCCCCAGCACCAGAAGCATTGAAAAAAGGCGGACGGCCCCTTCGATCCAGACAGCGAGTTCATTCAGTCTGCTGACCAGCAGGAAAAGAAATATGATTTCAAGGAGAATAGAGAGGACCACGAAGATCATCCTCTTTATTCCGTTTTTCGTATGCGCTTTGGTTTCGCAGGTTTTTTCTCTTTCCATGGCTTTTTCCTCCACAGACAATCAGGAGATCACTTCCCGGATGGAACATATTTTATCAGCTGCAAGGAGGATCCAGCCGGTCAGGTGGGCCGGGGGAATAATACAGACCGGCCACATGTGATGACGTATTGCTTCCTGCTGGACCTCATTGGCATGAAATTCTGTCTTTGCAATTTCTGCACTGAGACGGGGATGGCTGTAGGCTTTTTCCCAGGAGTGGCTGGCATAAACCTTCTCTTCCGTCATTCCGATATCATGAAGTAGAGAGGCGCGTACAACATCCTCCCGGGAAACCTGTACACCGCGCCGTATCAGCCAGTCGGATATGCGGCAGGCGCGGTCTGCCACCCGGAGGCTGTGCTGAGCCACACAATGCTGCTTATGGTGGGGGATCAGATACGCCCTGGAAAATCTCCGGGAGGAAAGAATATCTGCCCCGTATTTTTCAATAGATCGATTCATTAAAACTCCTTGTAAAGCGTTCGCAAAATACTTTTGAACCCGACAACTTATTTATTATACAAGAAAAAAAACGGCAGGCAAGGCTTTTCGGACTATTGGAATATTGTTGAAGGGCGGGGTGAGAAATGTCTGCAAAAAATAATCTCCTTAAGGTTGGTTTAAGACTGCCGTCTTATACTGTGGCCATACCGCTTGAGGAAAGGGGAAACAAAGAAAAAGGTTTCCTTCTGCCCCGCGGCTGAAAAAAGGAAACCGGGAAAATACAGTATATAAAAGGCGCATGAAAGGCTTAGGAAACCTGTGCCGGAAAAGAGGGCGTTATGAAGATGAAAAAATCGAACAGGAAAATGATGAAGAAGAAAAACAGCAGAACGAAAGCAGCAGCGGTTATTGTTGTTTTCGGAATGGCAGCATCCATGGCTGCCGCAGCGAACGCTGCACGGGCGGCGGAAACATCTCAGGCCGGGATGGCGCAGACTGAAGAAGCGGATACGATTTGGATGAGCAGCCAGGAGGACGGTGAGCACGTCATTGAGGTATCCGGGAGCACTGCGGAATACAGCGGACTTACAGTAGAGAAGACCGGTGATTCCGCTTCCGGAGATGAAGCGGATTTTTACGGCGATAACGCGGCGATCTATGCGGAGGACGGAGCCACACTGGATCTGTCGGACGTTCATGTGAACACGAATGGACTTCACGCCAATGCGGTATTCTCCTATGGAGAAGGCACCACCGTGAATATTTCCGATTCTGTGATTGAAACTTCCGGCAACTGTTCCGGCGGGCTTATGACTACCGGCGGCGGAACCATGAATGCGGAGAACCTGACCATCCACACGACGGGCAATTCGTCCGCAGCCATCCGCTCCGACCGCGGAGGCGGGACCGTTCTTGTAACCGGGGGCAGCTATGTCACAGACGGAACCGGTTCTCCGGTGATCTATTCGACTGCAGATATCACCGTAAATGAGGCAGAGCTTACTTCCACAGCATCGCAGGGTGTCGTCGTGGAAGGAAAGAACTCTGTGACGCTGACGGACTGCAGCCTGACCGCTGAAAATGTAACCAAAAACAGCGATAAATCCGAGTGGTATCAGGCGGTGATGATTTATCAGTCCATGTCCGGCGACGCGGCGGAAGGGGAAGCCTCTTTTACCATGAACGGAGGAAGTCTGACCAATCTGAACGGAGATATCTTCTTTGTGAACAACACTGTAGCTGCCATCACACTGAATGACACTCAGATCACGAATGAAGATGAAGAGGGTGTTTTCCTGCGGGCAGCGGCGGCCGGATGGGGCAGCGAAGGCAGCAATGGCGGCCAGGTCACTCTGAAAGCTTCTTCGCAGCTGATCGAAGGAAATATGATCGTGGATGAGGTCTCCCATCTGAACCTGCTTCTTGACGAAAGCTCGGTCTTTAATGGAGCCATCAATCCGGAGGGTCAGGCCGGCGAAGTCTATGTAGAGCTTTCCGGAGATACTCTGTGGAGCCTGACTGAGGATTCCTATATCACCGGCCTGACCTGCGGGACAGAGAACATTGAATTGAACGGGTTCACTCTTTATGTAAACGGAGAGGCATACACGGAAGGCACAGAAAGCACCGGAACTCTGATCGAAGCAGTGGTTTCCTCCGGGAAAGGCGGCATGAGCGGTGCTCCGGACGGAAAGCCCGGTGAAGGCGGACATATGGAGAAGCCGGACGGGAAGCCCGGTGAAGGCGGACATATGGAAAAACCGGATGGGAAACCCGGCGAAGA
This sequence comes from uncultured Lachnospiraceae bacterium, assembly GCA_902783295.1. GTDB lineage: Bacteria > Bacillota > Clostridia > Lachnospirales > Lachnospiraceae > UBA3305. Next base: position 848 of record CACZQT010000059.1, on the reverse strand, counting down.
TGCGAAGAAATCCTCATCCGGAGAAGCAGACGGGGAGAAGAAAACTCCGCCTACGGATGAAAACGGAGAGCGAAAAGCTCCGCCTGCAGATGAGAACGGAGAGCGCAAGGCTCCTCCCGAGAAACCGGAAGAAAAAACAGCTGCCGAAGAAAGTGCAGCAGCCGGAGAAGCCACCGAAGAGGCAGCACAGGAAACAGCAGCAGTAGAAGAAACGATTGAAGAAACCACGGAAGCCCAATAAGCCCTGGCATGAAGAAAACCGCAGCAGAACGCTGCGGTTTTCAGTTTAAGGCAGAGCAGGATTACCACCCATGTGCCTCAAGTTTCTTCAGGATTCCGGAGAAGTCGATGCTGCATTCACCATCAGAGATGTGCACCGGGACTGACTCGTTGAAATGGTAGTATTCGGGATGATACTGCTCGTTTTCGAAATAATGCACCGTCACGGTTCTGTTTTTCAGATCCACAATCCAGTATTCCCGTACTCCTGCATTCTGATACTTAAACAGCTTCAGAGTCTGGTCTTTCATACGGGTAGAAGGCGACAGGATTTCCACAACCAGATCCGGAGCTCCTTCAATACGGCGGATGTCCGGATCGTCATAGTGACAGACAATCAGCAGGTCCGGCTGCACCATCGTATAATTGTCCCTGTCCAGGCGTACATCACAGGGGGAGAGATATACCTCGCAGGGCATATCGTGTTTATCCGCACATTCCCGGAAAAGCAAATGCAGTTCCCCGAGAACCAGCTGATGCCCTCTGGAGGGAGCCGTCATGTCGTAAAACTTCCCGTCAATCAGTTCCACACGCCGTTCCTCCGGCAGGGCGTAGTAATCATCAATGGT
>CACZQT010000058.1 GCA_902783295.1 uncultured Lachnospiraceae bacterium | reverse complement strand
TCTTCTTCCTCTGTGTTTTGTTCCGGCAGGCTGTGACTTTCAATCCACAGATCCCAAATGTTCTGCACGCCATTTTTTCCGACATACACGAGTGTATAATACGGCTCCGCGCCCTCATAATCAACCGTGGCACGACAGAGGATGCAGTAAACATCCTGCTGTTCTCCCAGAAGCGCGACCGGTTCATATACAGCATCGGTCAGTTCCGCCGCGGCACTGTCAAAAGCAGCCCGTGCATCTTCCGTAATCTCTGAGGAGTCAGTGATTTTCCAGCCCGGAGTCTCCTCATCGCTTTCTTCGGCCACAGCTGTCCCGAATAAGCACAGCAGCAGGAGCGACACAGTCATCATCCTGAACAGACGCTTTTTCATCATGCGGATACTTCCTTTCACACAGACGTATGTTTTCACAATAAAACCCGCGTTCACTCTTTTTTATGATACCTGTTTTTATGCCGGAAAAAAAGGACTTTTGAAAGATTCAACAAGGAGCTGCCTCTTATGATCCTTTCAGATCAATCTGAGGCAACTCCTGTTCAACAGCTTCCGGCAGAACAAATGGCTTTTTCTTCTCAATCAAAACTCTGGCAGTCTGCTCAGCGGGATCATTCTTTCATCATGATAAGCTTCCATGATCCTGGCAGGATGGTTGTTCATCAGGTAGTTTCCATGCCATGGCATGATCCAGCTCCAGGGACAGCCTTCGTCAAAAAAAGCATCCAGCGGCGGAATGAGCCCACATTCATGAAAACAAAGCAGCTTTCCGGGATACATCTGCTTTAAGCGCTGATATGCCTGCCCGTGAGCTGTTTCCCCATTGTAGGTGTCCGATCCCACTGCACTGAACAAATCAGGATCCAATTCCCATCCCGGCTTTATTTCGCCTGAGTAGCCCAGCACCCAGATCAGGTTTTTCAGGCCATGAACCTTTTCAAAATGATCATACATCATGCGCCAGAGGGTTCTGAATGCTTCCGCGCCGGCCTTGCCCCACCAGAACCACTGGCCGTCAAACTCATGAAAGGGACGCCACAGAACCGGAATATCCGCTTCCTGCAGTTTTTCCAAAGCGGAGGCAGCCCGGTCCCATCTGCTGTACAGCAGACCGTTTTCCACCGTTCCGGATGTAAACAGTTTTTTCCAGTCCGGGTTTTCGTCCTTGCTGGCGGGATAGGTGCTGCCTTCAAGGCCTGTATGCCAGCAAATGGTTACAATACCACCCCGGTCATTCCAGCGCCTGGCGCGTTCCACCACACCGTCATAATCGTCATGAATGAAGTCCAGCCCTCGTATGGCAGGCAGTTCTCCCGTCACGGCCCGGATCCATTCGCATTCACGGTCCGAAAAGCCTCTATTCGGTGATTCCTGCTGGGCCAGGAGGATTTTCTTTCCCTCCATCGCATACAACAGAGACAATAACGCCTGTTTTCTCATCAGATTCATTCCTTTCCGTCAATAGCGAACTGCAGGGTTCTAAACGGGTCTGATGTGACTAACTCCGGGTTGGCTTTCCAGAGGAATGTTTTACAGTTTCATACCAATCCGATTACCAGACCAGGATTCGGTCTTCGGGAGCGATATACATCGGGGTGCCTTCCGTTACGGAGGGATAAGTCCGGTAGAATTCGTCAAAGTGGGCAACGCAGAAATTGTTCCGGATATAACCCATGGGATAATGCATGTATGCGATGTTGCCTACCAACGCTTCACGGGAATGATAATAGCGGGCGAAGTACGAGGCAAACGCACGGAAGAACGCGTCATAGTCGAAGTTTTCTGCTTTTTCTGCCAGATCAAGCGTCAGACTCATTCCCGTCAGGTCTGCGAGTACTTCCCTGATCTGCAGTTCACCATTTCCGTAAATGCCGTCCAGCACTTCGATCCGGCTCAGCTGCCGGGCAATTGATTCCGATTTTTCCCTGAAGATTTCCAGGTCGTTTTCCGTAAACAGCGAGCCCGTAAAATCAGCGTTGTATTGCGAACCGGTTGTGTCGAACCCATGGCTGAGCTCATGCCCGATGTGTACGCCAAGCGTGCCGAGAAGCGTTTCCCGGGAAGTTGTATCGGTCAGAACATCGATCAGCGCGCCTCCGCCTATATAAAAAGCGTTTTCCAGAGGCTCATACTGGGGTTCCTCAAACGTCGATGTGTGGGCCGTTCCATACCGGTTTCCCCGAACCCAGTCCCGGCCGGCAAAATGCGCCATGCATTTCCGCCCAAACCGGACGCACTGTCCTTTCGCATCCAGCAGGTTTCCGGCCGAACGCAGCCCTTCCAGCAAGGATTCGCAGTCGATCTCTCCGTACGGATAAAGGATTTCCGCCGCGACCATCTGGTCGATCTTTCGGGAGGCTTCTTTCTTTGTTTCCTCGCTGATCCAGCTGTTTTGTTCAATTCTGGCCCGCATGGCTTCCCTGTATTCATCCACAAGCCGGTAAAACAGATCGATCTTTTCCGGGGAGACATAATTATGAACATATGCCTGATCCAGAACGGCCTGGGGAACCAAAGCCCGGAAGCCCATCATAAGATCCGCGTGTCCGGGGAGCTCTTCGCTTTTCGGGAGAACGGCTTCCGCCTCGGCAAACATCCCAAGCGCGGCGACTGCTTTGATTCCATCCAGGTTTTCTTCATTATAAAAACTTCTGAGCCTTAAAAGATCCTCGAAATTCTGGAATTCGTAAATCGGCACATCGTACTCGTCGCCTTTTGCCAAACCCTGAGCCGCAAGGATTACATACGCCGGAGGGCATATTTCCCGGATCTCATCCAGTGACAGGATGCCTTTTTGCATCAGTTCAGAATCCCGTTCCGTTTCG
>CACZQT010000057.1 GCA_902783295.1 uncultured Lachnospiraceae bacterium | reverse complement strand
GCCCCGTCTGTTCAGAAACTGAGAAATGTAAAAGTCGGGGAAACAGGCACAGTGGGAGAGTTCATCGACCAGGCCGCTGCCAGCCCCGAAGTCCGGGAATACAGAAGCGCTGAGTATCCCATTCATACGACGGTGGGGGAGATTATTCAGATTGCAGGTGAGGAAAATGTCCGGAATTTCCTGGAGAAAAAGGCTGCTAAAGCCAGCTACGTTCCGGAATACGAAATGACAAGAGGAAATATCATCGGATACTGGATGCATCTCGCAGCATTTATTGCAGGTTTCGCCTTTCTTGCCATGATTACACTGGAGTCTATCGATAAGGACAAGCGGTAAGCCGGACAGAAAGCCTGAGGAAAGAAGAAAGCCCGGAATTAAGTCCCTTTGAAATCCGGAACAGGAAAAATAGATATGAACATCAGAAAAGCAGCACAGAGTATACGGATATGAATATCAGAAAAGCGGATTTTTCGGACCTTGATGCCATCGCCCGGATTTACGAGGATATCCACACCGCGGAAGAGAACGGGCTTCTGAGTATTGGCTGGAAACGGGGCGTTTACCCGACAAGAGAAACAGCGGAAGCTTCCATCCGCCGGGGCGATATGTTTGTGCTGGAGGATGGGGAGGTCATCGGCGCTGCCATCATCAACCGGATACAGGTGGACGTATATGACGGCGCTCCCTGGGAGAATGAGACGGATAAGGTCTGTGTTCTTCATACGCTGGTCATTTCCCCCCGCCATGCCGGAAAAGGCTATGGGAAAGCATTTGTGGATTTCTATGAGAAGCAGGCCCTGCAGCAGGGTCTCCGGGAACTGAGGATGGATACAAATGCCAGGAATAAAGCCGCAAGAAGCCTGTACAGGAAACTGGGGTATAAGGAGATTGCCATCGTGCCGACGGTTTTCAACGGAATTCCCGGCGTGGACCTGGTACTGCTGGAGAAAAAACTGCCGGCGCCGAAGCAGTATATCATGATCGATTTAAAGTCTTTCTATGCTTCGGTGGAAGCCCGGGAACTCGGTCTGGATCCGCTCACCACCAACCTTGTCGTAGCAGATGCCTCCCGGACGACAAAGACCATCTGCCTGGCTGTTTCCCCTTCGCTGAAATCCTACGGCATCCCCGGCCGTCCCAGGCTTTTTGAAGTCGTGCGGAGGGTGGACGAGGTAAACCGGCAGCGGCTCGGACAGGTGAAGGAATTTACCGGAGAATCCTGCGACAGCACGGAACTGGCGTTTGACAAATCCCTGAAAGTATCCTACATTACTGCTACGCCGCGGATGTCCCTGTATATTCAGTACAGCACCCGGATCTACCAGATCTATCTGAAATACGTCGCTCCGGAGGATATCCATGTTTATTCCATCGACGAGGTGATGATCGACGCTACGGATTATCTGGCGGTTTACGGACTTACCGCCCATGAGCTTGCCATGAAGATGATGAAAGACGTGCTGCAGGAGACCGGCATCACGGCCACGGCAGGGATCGGACCCAACCTCTTCCTCGCCAAAGTGGCGATGGATATCCAGGCCAAGCATACGAAGCCGGACCAGGACGGAGTGCGGATTGCGGAACTGGATGAGATCTCTTACCGCAGGAAACTGTGGGACCATCGTCCGCTCACGGATTTCTGGCGCGTGGGGAGAGGCTACGCCAGGAAGCTGGAAGCCGCAGGCCTGTTTACAATGGGCGATATAGCCAGGTGCAGCCTCAAAAATGAGGATATTCTCTACCGGATGTTCGGCGTAAATGCAGAGCTTCTGATAGACCACGCCTGGGGCTGGGAACCCTGCACCATCCGCGAGGTGAAAGCGTACGTGCCCGACGACCGGAGCTTATCCTCCGGCCAGGTGCTTATGCGGCCGTATACGTTTCAGGAAGCGCGGGTGATCGTACATGAAATGGCGGATGCGATGGCCCTGGACCTGGTGGAAAAACGCATGGCCGCAGACCAGGTGGTACTGACCGTCAACTTTGAAAACCTGGACGGACAGCCGGATGGTTATCAGGGGGAAGTGGCTGCGGATTATTATGGAAAAATGGCTCCGAAACACGCACATGGGTCAGAGAATCTTTCCCGGTTTACTTCTTCCGGGAAACGAATTGTGGAAGCAGCACTGAAAATCTTTGACCGTACCGTCGACAGAACTCTTATGGTCCGGAGGATCACCATCGCGGTCAACCATGTGGTTCCCGAAGAGAAAGCAGCCGAACCGGTCTATGAGCAGATGGATCTCTTCACCGACTACGAAGCAAAAGAACGCGAAGAAAAGGCCCTGGGGAAAGAGCGGAAGATGCAGGAAGCCATGCTGAAAATCAAAGGGAAATTCGGGAAAAACGCCATCCTGAAAGGCGTGAACTTCGAGGAAGGCGCGACCGGCAGAGAGAGGAACAGGCAGGTGGGAGGCCATAAGGCATGAAGACGGGAACAGGATGGCCGTATGAGGACATAGTGAACCTTCCGCACCATGTATCAGGGAAGCACGCACCCATGCCGCTGGACAAACGGGCTGCCCAGTTTGCCCCTTTTGCGGCGTTAACCGGGTATGAGGATGCCATTTCCGAAACAGCCAGGCTGACGGACGAACTGATTTTCCTGCCGGAAGAGGCTGCCGATGAACTGGGCCGGAAAATCGCCGAAGCCATGGAGCAGCGGACAGAGATCGTCATCAGATATTTCGTACCGGACAGTAAAAAAGCCGGCGGCCAGTACGTAGAGGCAGCAGGCAAAGTGAAGAAAGCAGAGCTGGGGCAGGTAACTCTGGAAAACGGACCCACGATCGATATGGGACTGATTGTTGAAGTTAAGGAACAGTAGAAAAGCTTTACCGGATTTCGTGTGTGAACAGGAGGGATAACTTATGGCTATACATATTCGTGAAGAAGCAAACCGATGCCTGAACTGCAAAAAACCTATGTGCAAAGCTGCCTGTCCGGTAGAAACCCCAATTCCGGAGATCATCCAGCTGTTTAAGGAAAACCGCACTCTGGAAGCCGGGGAGATGCTGTTCGAGAACAATCCCATGTCGGTGATCTGCGCTATGGTCTGCAACCATGAAGCTCAGTGCTTCGGACACTGCGTGCTGGGACGGAAGGGAACGCCGGTTCAGTTTTATGATATCGAAAAGTACATTTCGGATACCTACCTGGACCGCATGGTGGTTTCACCGAAAGAAAAGAACGGAAAAAATGTCGCGGTCATCGGAAGCGGTCCGGCCGGCATGACAGGTGCAATCGTACTGGCCCGGAACGGGTATGATGTTACCATTTTTGAAGAGCGCTGTTATATCGGCGGCATGCTGTATTATGGTATTCCGGAGTTCCGGCTGCCAAAGAGCATCCTTCACCGCTACCAGGATCAGATGGTGAAAATGGGGATCCATATTCGTCCCAATACCACGATTTCCGACGCCTTGAACATAGAAACGCTGTTCCGGGACGGCTATTCCGCGGTAATGGCATGTACCGGCGTATGGAGGCCGAAGACCCTGGGGATTGTAGGGGAGAGCCTGCCGAATGTACACTTCGGGATCTCCTACCTGACGAACCCTTCTGCTTTCCAGCTGGGAGAAAACGTGGCGATTATCGGCATGGGAAACGTAGCCATGGACGTGGCCCGGACTGCGCTGCGCCATGGGGCCAGACAGGTCACCATGTACGCCCGCGGAAAACACATTGCTGCAAGCTCGGAGGAAGTACAATATGCCCAGCTGGACGGGGCGGAAACGGTGTTCGGGAAAATGATCGACCACATAACGCCCGAAGGCCCGGTCTTCAAAACCTCCATTTTTGATGAGAACGACAAAGTGATCGGATACGAAGAAGAGCTGGAAGCTGTCAAAGCGGATGCCACCATCATTGCAGTCAGCCAGGGGCCGAAGGACCGGCTTTTGCTGACCACAGAAGGACTGAAAAAAGCAGAAAACGGCATGCTGCAGGTAGACGAAAACTTCATGACGACCGTGCCAGGCGTCTTCGCCGCCGGTGATGTGGTGACCGGTTCCTATACCGTGGTCAGCGCCGTACGGCAGGCCAAGATCGCAGCAGAAGGAATCATGAAATATCTGAGCAGTGAAAATGTATAATATACATGAGGAAGCACCTGAATGAAAACTCTGAAAACAAGGTTTGCGATGATAATGGCTGCCTGTTTATTAGTGTGTGCGGTATGCCCGGTTTGGGCGGAACCGGAGAAAGGGGGATATACGCTCCAGCCGGAAGAAGCAGAAGCGGAAGAATCTATGAAAGAATATTCTATTACGCATGTAAATGGCGAGGTCGACTGGGAAACGGTTCCCGAACTTTCTGTGGATACCGTTCTGTGGGAACCGGATTATGGAATCCGGGCGAAAGGGCAGTTCTGCTATGATGAGGAAAACCTGTATGTGCATCTGCAGGCTGCAGAGGAAGACATCAAGGCGGAATACACGGAGCCGCTTTCCCCGGTTTACAAGGACAGCTGCCTCGAGTTTTTCTTCATGCCGGAGACAGAAGACCGCTATATGAATTTTGAAATCAACCTGAACGGCTGCCTGTATATCGGAATCGGCCACGGCAGGCAGGACCATGTCATGCTCTGCAAAGACAATATGCAGGAGTTCTTCGATATCCGGACGGGCAGAACGGCTGACGGATGGGAAGTATTCTACCGGATTCCCCTGGATTTCCTAAGGGTCTTCTTTACGGATTATGCATTCAGCGGTGCGTTGAGGGCGAATGTTTACAAATGCGGAGACGGAACCGCGAACAAACACTATCTGTCCTGGAATCCGGTGGATTCCGAAAAACCGGATTTTCACAGACCTCAGAATTTTGGACGGATGGAATTCCAGGGATAACCGGAAGGCTGG
>CACZQT010000056.1 GCA_902783295.1 uncultured Lachnospiraceae bacterium | reverse complement strand
GGCTGCCGCAGCTGTGAAAGCCGCTGCCCCTTTGGCGTGAAGGTTGCCGACGGTATGGCCCGGACCGCTGCACTCTTCGGGAAATGACAGGCCGGAGCCTCGTCCTTTGATGAAGCGGATCCCTTGGTGACGGCTGCGACTTCTTTTTGTGTTTCATTGTTTTCCTGAGGATGATTCCCTGCAGGAAGGGTCCTGTGAGGATTCTTTTTACCGGAACCAGTTGTCCAGAATACCGGCCGCTTCCTTTTTCATTTCCTCAGGCATTGTGGAGATCGTGGCGTTATGCGCCGCGGTCGGATGAACAAAAGCGGCGACGTTGGGGTTGTCTGTTTCCGGAATGCGCAGGGAAATCCACGGGTCAGCCGCGCCGAACACCATCAGGAGCTTCGCGCCGGTGGTATCCTCAAAAGCTGCCAGGGACGATGCGAGGCTGCCGTTGTAGACGAAGGCCTCCCTTTGCGCATCGGTGAATACGAGTTTCCACAGCAGGCCGTCCTCCATGTTCTCCGTCACGGAAAGCGTATCCTCCAGGCCGGCCGCCGCAAGCGCCTTACGGGGGAGTATCCCTGCATAAGCAGTCCCATGGGGAAAGTTTCCTGGCCCTGGCGGAAAACAGGTTCAGCGGAAGAGGACTGTATATCCTGGACGAGCCTGAAGCGGCCTTGTCGCCCCGGGGAATCATCTATCTTATACAGCGGATGGATGAGCTGGTGAAACAGGATTCCCAGTTCATCATCTCCACCCATTCCCCGATGCTGCTGGCTTTCCCGGACGCGGAGGTTTACCAGATCAATAAGGACGGGATCAGGAGTGTCCGGTTCCAGGATACGGAGCATTACCGGACGACGGTCCGGTTTCTGCAGAATCCGGAAAGCGCGATAGAGGATATACTGGGATTTCCGGCTGCTTCTGGAACCGGATATGGTGAAGGTGCTGGACAGGTTTGAAAAACACCTGAAGGACACAATGTCCGCTCCCTGACGGGGAGCGGATTTGATTTCCTCTCCGGGTTTTGGATTCAATATAATCACTTTGGCGATAAATGAATATGTTGAATTGTTCCCTGCCTCTGTGATCCATATATTGACAAGCGTTTTACATGGACAATAAGACGGCGGACATGGTATAATTCCTTGAGTTTCAGCAGAGCTGAATATCGAAACAGAGAAAAAAATAATACGATAATATACGGAATATTATTCTTTCGCAAAATACCTGCCCCTATTCTTCCGATGTTATCCTTTATCCACCATCTCCCCGAATGTATACTGAACCTGTGATAATATAAGCTGTGGAGAAACTCAACAAGAGGTGATGTCTGTGAAAGCAATTATATGCACCAGCTGTGGGGCTTCCAGATGGAAGGAAGAAGGAGAATACAGAATCTGCCTGCATTGCGGTACGAAATATGAGAAGAACAATGAGGACAAACCGCGTTCTGCCTTTTCCGCTGTTCATGCGCAGGTGGCAAAACAAGTCAATTCCGTGATCGCGCTGAATGAGGATGTTGAACGGCTTTTACAGAAATGCAGAAATGAGCCGAAGAATGCCAGGAAATATGCCAATCTGATTCTGGATATAGATCCGACAAATCAGGAGGCACAGGAATACCTGAGGAGGCAATGAATATGAAAATAAAGGAACTGGCTGCAAAAGGCCGGGTGGACGCATATGAACTTGAGGAGTGGCTTTCAAAAAGCGGCGCTTACTCAAAATGGATCAAGGAAGGTTTCATGGGCGGCCTGACGATTTCTGACGACGCGGATACAGATCAGATCATCAGCGACTTTTATGCGGCCAAAGAGGAAGAAGCCGCTGAAGCGGCAAGGGCGGCTCAGGAAAAGATCGATGCCGAAGAACGGGAGAAGGAAGAAGCCCGGAAAAAACAGCAGGCACTGGCGAGCATGCTCATTTCTTCGGGCTTCAGCTTTGAAGGATACAGGATTGTGAAATATTCTGGATATATTTCCGGGGATGATGTCATACAGATCGAAAAAGAAAAAAGTTTCTGGAGCGGCCGGAATCTGACAAACGTCGGCAAAGCGCTGTCAGAATCTCTGGTCAAGATCCGGAGGCAGGCCCTTGCCGAACTGAAAGAAGCGGCATATGACCTGGGATGCAACGCGGTCATCGGCGTTGATTTTGACTACATTACCCTGGACCCGCAGGTTCACAACGGCGAATTTACACAGGATCTGCCCTACGTCTTCTGTGTGACTGCCAACGGAAACGCTGTTGTGATTGAAAAGGAATAAGCATGGTCGGAAAGTATAAAGTCATCACCCTCTGCGGCAGCACCCGGTTCAAGGATGCTTTCCTTGAAACCCAGAAGCGCCTGACGCTGGAAGGAAATATCGTGATCAGCGTGGGACTGTTCGGGCACGCCGGAGATGCGGAGGTCTGGACAGAGGGAACCAAGGAAATGCTGGACGATATCCCCCGGCTGATCCTGCGGCTGTTTGCGTCCCCGTTTAAGAAAAAGAAGTATAAGGGAACCTCCTCCACGGTCAGCAGTACCGTCCGGAATATTACCTATAAGACGATCTGTACCTGCCAGAACTGCGGGCACAGGTGGGAGAAATAAGAAAAGAGCGTACAGGGAGGAAAAAATGGCAGTATTTACATCATCTGTTTTCGCGCTGCGGAAAAAGATCATCATGAATGCGCTTGCCGGCAGCGGCGCGAAAACAGAAGAGACAGCAAAGACGCTGAAGGATGCGGGAGTCGTGAACCCGGAACTTTTTGCGGAATATACGGAGAAACTGGTCAGGATGGGACTGATCTGTAAGACGGATGACGGCAGGTTTTATGTGAAAGAAAAGGAGAAGGCATAATCATGGTTCGGGAAATAGTCCATGATCCGATCTTTCTGTCGCGGCCTTCCTCTGCGGCCACGGAGGCGGACCTGCCGATTGTGACGGATCTGATCGATACCCTGAAAGCCAACCTGGACCGCTGCGTCGGCATGGCGGCCAATATGATCGGGAAGAGAAAACGGATCATTGTCATGGCAAAGGGACCGCTCGTCGTGGCCATGATCAATCCGGTCATCCTCTCCGGCTTCGGTGAATATGAAACGGAGGAAGGCTGCCTCAGCCTGGAAGGCGTCCGGAAGACCAAACGCTACCGGACCATCCGGCTCAAGTGGCAGGACGTGCAGATGAAAGAGCATATCGGCACCCTGGAGGGGTTCCAGGCACAGATTGTGCAGCATGAGATTGATCACTGCGACGGGAAGCTGATTTGAAGAGATATGGTGATCTGTGTACCGAAAGGGAATCCGAATAAGACGGCCAGTGGTTTCTGGGAAGACAGCACCAGGAAGCCGGAGTATTATGATGGGACTTATCAGTATTTGAGAAGCATTGGGATTGAAGAACTATAGGTGGATATAGATTGTATGGGCATAACAAAGACTGATTTC
>CACZQT010000055.1 GCA_902783295.1 uncultured Lachnospiraceae bacterium | reverse complement strand
CAGACGATCGGGGTGACATCCCCGAAAATATCCGTACCGATAAACAGGCGGGAATCATAAGGCAGGCCGAACAGGTTTGAAAGAGTCGGTGCAATATCCAGACTGGAGCAGTAGGTGTCGGAGATCACAGGAGCTTCCATCTGTGAATTCCAGATGAGGAAAGTGCTCTCATAAGTTCCAAAAGTGAGGTCATATTCCCCTCCCCGGAGTTCAGCGTACTGTTCCTGCGTCAGACCGTATGGATAGTGGTCCGGACTGATGGCAATAACGGTGTTTTCCAGCTGGCCAGCTTCTTCCAGACGGCGAAGGAGCAGTGCAATGGAATCCTCAAATTCGAGCTGACAGGCCACATATGCCTGCACAGCTTCGCTGGCGTCCGCAAAACGGGATGCTTCAATCCGTTTCCGGTGCTTTTCAGCCATGGCATTCGCAGCCCATGTATATTCCAGATGACCGCTGACGGACATGTAATATACATGGAAGGGCTGCGCGGAATCCAGATAATAAGGGACTGACTGTTCAATCAGTTCCACATCTGATTCAGGCCAGACATCTGAGATAGCCAGACCATGCTCTTTGGCGTAAAAATCATATCCCATGTTCGGGTAGGACAGATTGCGGTTGTAATATGTATAGGAATGGTTGTGGAAAGCCAGCGTCTGGTAATCCAGCTTTTCAAACTGGTTGCCGAAAGCGAAGGGCATGCTGTTTTCCGCAATTTCCGTATAACTCCAGGTTCCGGCTTTCGGGATGAGTCCGGTGGTTGCCACATATTCGCCGTCGCTGGTGCTGACGCCCCAGATTCCCGTATAGAAGTGGTTGAAGCGGAAACCTTCTTCGGAGAGCCGGTAGAGGGTGGGCGTAAGCTCCGGATCGATCACAAATTTGGAAAAGGCTTCCGCTGTAATCAGGATCAGGTTTTTGCCCTCAAACAGACCGGTATAGGCGTTTTTCCTGGATGGCTGCCGGGAGGAGAACCAGGAATTCATGTCCGCGAAGTCTGCGTTCCGGTATTCTTCCTCCTTCACCAGTTCTTTGGTAAAGTCGATATCCAGTACATTGTAAAGAGCCGGGTCATAGAAGGTATCATCCACTTCGATTCCTTCATGGCCGCCGCCTTCCAGAACGACAGCTTCTTCCGACGGTTCTACAGCGCCTTCTTCCTGGGGAAGAACGGCGTGCTCATCCGCCACTTCGATGTCGGTCATGTTCAGCCGGATCTTTTCCGGACGGGTGGCCTGCAGATGAAGCAGATTGTATTTGATATCCAGGAATTCCGTGGCCAGCATGCCGAAGGTTCGTACCGATTCCGTGGGAACGAATTCGTAGAGCAGCATATAGCTGGGACTGACCGCTCCGTGGTAGTCCAGGATGCCGCCGCCCAGGGAAAGGATGATGGCTCCGGTAAGGGCATAGGTGGAACGGAAGCTGCGGGCTTCGCTGTAGGGGAGCTCCGCGAAAGCTTTGCGGTAAAGAGTCAGCCAGATGCCCAGATGGGCGCACAGGAGAAGCAGGGCCGGCCCGACGGCCAGGACTGCGTCAATAACCACTGACATGAAATCCGTCATGGTATCCCCGGCACCGGAAATGGACCGCAGATAAAAAGGTGTTTCGAAAAGGGTATAGTAGGCAATCTGTGCGCCGTAGATCAGCGAAGTGGCTGCGGCTGCGATGGTCTGGATCCGCCAGCTCATCGCCCGGTCGCGGTTCAGCTGCCCCAGCCAGTAGATCATGATGCCCCAGAACAGAGAAAAGAGGACTTTGTGAATCGTGAACCCCTGCTTCAGATAGAGGCTGAAGAGAATTTCGTCGAACAGCCCGAAGGTGAGGGGATACAGAATCAGAAACCAGTATTTTCGTTTTGTCATAGCTTCCTCATATGAGACGCGGCGCGGCTGCGCCGACTCCGGCGGATCCCTGAACAGACGGGCCCGCTTCCATGCGTTCCTATTATACCATGTCGGCCGGGAAAAACAATCCGTTTCCGGGCCGCTGCGTTACACCGCTGCAAAGCCGCTTGGACAACTTGCTTACGCTCTCTGATATCTAAAAGACCGCTAAGGTTGCTGTACTGCAAGAATTACAGGCTGATTCACCGGCTCACCATATTATAGGATGCGTCCGCGATATTGTCTCACCGCAGGACGGTGTCGGAGGGGCTGCCGGGTTCTAGCCGCCTCATCTTGGCTTCTCGGGCGTCGCT
>CACZQT010000054.1 GCA_902783295.1 uncultured Lachnospiraceae bacterium | reverse complement strand
GTAAAGGTGCCGCTTTCCTTCATGGAAGCGCCGCCTTCCTCACAGGCTTTTCCAAGAGCCGTGGCCGCAATCCTGGACGCGAACTGCTGCAGCGGTTCATCATACCCGCCCACGAACGTGCGTGAACTGATATTTCCGCCCTCCAGGAAAACCGTCTCGAAATATCCCCAGCCCTGCCCCATACGGCGGCAGCGCGCAAAGGTTTTCAGATTGATCGTATCAATCACCAGGGATACATAGCCTTTCAGGAAGCGGCTTCCCGAATGATCCGCCGCTGCCACAATATCCGCATAGCATTCCCGGTCACAGATCAGATCAACCAGCTGCGGGTCCTTTGTCCTGGCAAGGGTGTCCACTGCTTCCTCCACCGCTTTCTTCATATGAGCAGTCAGAGCCAGCGTGTTGCGCTCCCTTACCGTTGCCTGCATCTGCAGCGGGGAGAGGGTGCCCCCCTTCATCAGCATGGACGAAGCATCCATGCCGATGCCTTCCGCCTTGAGCAGCACCTTGATATTGTGATAGTCAAAGGGATAGGCAAAGACCTTCAGTTCTTCCGCTCCCGGAGCCAGTTCCTGCATGAAGGCATAGAGCTTGTCAGTCTCCTTCGCCAGCGTCTGTTCGTATGCTTCCGGACGGAGCTGCTCACCTTCATCTCCATACCCGGCGTCCTGGAGAACCCTTACGGCATCCTCCATGGTACGGGCATCGATCATCTGGTTCAGCTTTTCCCGGTTCAGCAGGTTCCGCTCATTGGCGCGGACCCTGGCGCTGGCATATACAAAATTGTTTTTTCCCATCCGCTGTCGTTCCTCCTTTCCTTCAGATTGTCAGTCGGAACGTCAGGCAAACAGAATTTCCGCAAGCTTGGAAGTGATCTGTTTCTTTCCTGCCTCAAGAAGGGACTCCAGGGAACCGTTGACGGAAGTACTGCCTTCATTCAGAATAAAGCCTCCCGCGATATCCGCGGTCTCTTTGCTGAGCGTCAGGCCGGCCTTTTCCAGAATCGGAGCCAGTTTCTTGCCGATTCTTTCCAGATCTCTGGCAGAAAGCACTACCTCACCCTTTTTAAAGCCGGAGAGCTGTTCTCTCAGGAAGGCAATGTACTCCTTTTCCGGCATATTTGCCAGCTCTTCCACCGCCTGGGCGAAAGCTTTCTCAATCATTTCCTGCTTGGCGCCAAGCACCAGCTTCCTGCCCTCCAGTTCAGCCACGGATTTCTTCCGCTCTTTCAGAGTTGCGGCGTCATCCCTGGCCCGGGCATTCATTTCGGCAGCGATTTCCATGGCTTTGGCATTCGCCTCCGCCATTTTCGCAGATGCCTCTTTTTCCGCCGCAGCTACCTGGGAAGCAGCTTCATCCTTCGCTTCCTTCAGGATGCGGGCGGTGATTTTATCAATACTCATGCACTTACTCCTTTCTAATGGGAAACGAGCAGAACGTCTGCGTTCTGAATCGTTTCCTGCGCCGGATTTGTGCCGCGAAGCGGCTTATTTCCTTTACAAATCCGTGCGCATCCCCCGGCGGGGTTTATCGTAAACGCATTTTCCTATGTGTTTACGATAAGTATCCGCAGCATGGACTCATGCCGCCTTCTCCGGAAGGAGAAAGGCATCACAGTTTCACGTTCGAATACATCAGGAAGGAAACCAGCAGAGCCAGAACCGCGTAGGTTTCAACCATGGCGGCATAAATCATACCTTTGGCGAGTTCGCTCGGGCGCTTCGCGATCAGCTGGATACCGGCTGCCGCAGCTTTGCCCTGAGCCCATCCGGACCAGATGCCTACGATGCCGACAGGTGCGCCGGCAGCCAGCAGGGAAAGACCGGACTCTACGGAAACATCCAGAAGACCGCCGCCCAGAAGGCCGATCTTACTCAGGATCAGGAAGGCCACCAGCAGCCCGTAAATACCCTGCGTGCCGGGCAGAGCCTGCAGAACCAGCGTCTGGCCGAATTTATTCGGATCTTCCGCTACCACACCGTTTGCCGCTTCACCGGCTACGCCTACACCCAGGGCGCTCCCTACGCCGGCCAGTGCCGCCAGAGCCGCTCCAAAAATTGCCAAAGCCTGTCCTAAACTCATCTTATTTTTCCTCCTTGTTGACAATATTTACATATTTCGTATCCTGGGTGAAAGGCTTGAAAGGAGCTCCTCCGCCCTCATAAAACTTCCCGAAAAATTCCACATACTGCAGTCGGCTGGCATGTACAAAGGAACCCAGCGCATTGATTGCGAAGTTCACTGTGTGCCCGACAACCGCGATGAGGATAAAGGCAATGATTCCGACCACGCCTTTGCCTACCATACGGCCCAGCATGTTGAACACCTGGGCGATAACGGCAGAAGCCAGGCCCAGAGCCAGCAGACGGCTGTAGGAAAGGATATCCGCCAGATAGCTCGTGGTTCCGTACAGGTTCCAGAGTCCCAGCAGCTTGCCGATGCCCTTGCCGCGGTAGAATTCACAGCCGACAATGACAATCGCTCCGATGATCGCCATATCCCTGCCGAGTTCCCCTGCTCCCTGGAACACATAGTTGTCCCCGAAAAGCAGCAGGCCCAGGCCGATCAGGAATATATACCAGATGAACACGTCGCAGAATGCATCGAAGACCTGTCCGTTTTTGATCTGCATGTATGCTTTCACGCCCATGCCGATGAACAGATGGACGACACCCAGAATACAGGAAAACGCCAGAATGAACATGGCATTGTCCAGAGGGTTCATCCACATCGGCTTCACAGGAACCAGATCGCCGAAGAAGCCGCCGAAGAGCACGCCCCAGATGGCTGTGGAAATACCGCAGTACAGCAAAGTTGTCAGCAGGCGGTTTGCCATACCCTCCGGTTTGTATTTCTTCAGGGCAAAAAACGTAAGTCCCGCCAGAATCAGACCATAAGCGATGTCCGCAAACATCATCCCGAAAAAGATAATGTAGAAAATGGCAAAAATCGGGGTGGGATCCACTTCATACGATTTCGGCAGAGAATACAGTTCCGTAATGGCCCGGACCGGATATGTCCATCTCAGCCATTTGTTCTCGCTGGGCTTCAGAAGGGTAGGTGTTTCCTCCCCCTTCTCCGGTTCCCGGATCTCACTCCAGCAGTCATGTGCATCCAGAAGTTTCAGCACCTCTGCCTGCGCTTCTTCAGGCACCCAGCCTTCCAGGAAGAATGCCTTTTTGGTAGCCAGCAGGTTTTCTCCGGCTCTGGCCCGGTCCCGCTGCACAACCAGTTCATCCGCATAGCAGCGAAGGGCTTCCTTCTCCTTCGGAGAAATCACAAACTGGCCTTCCAGTTCCTTCTCCTCTTTCTTTACTTCCTCCAGCCGGCCGGCCAGCCGGCCCAGATTGTCCGACACGGTTCCGGAAAGACCCTTGAAGGAGGCCGGTGTAAACCCGTAAGCTTTCACCGCGTCCATCACCGCATCTTCGTCCTGCTTCATGCAAAGCAGGCTTACATACTGCTGCTCTCCGTCCTGACCCAGAATCTGGATTTCTACGGCATCGCTCGCTTCCTCGGCTTTCCGCTTCATTTCTTCCGCGTCAGCCGTGGCCGGAAGAACGCCGGTCACCACCCGTACGGTACGGGTTTCCGTCAGATCCAGCGGGAGGGTATAAGAAGCCCACGGTGTCAGGGAAGCCTGCTGGCTTACGATCCCGTTCTCTTCCGACTTTATGTCGTTCCACTGACGGATCTTTCCCTCCAGCTCATTCACTTCCCTGCGGACAGCTTCTCCATCTCCCAGGATACTGCCGAACTCCTTTTCCGAAACAGCCTGCCGGTGGAAAAACAGCGGTTTTTTCTCCCCATCATACCTGGATACCGTATCCAGGACGCTGTCTACCCCGGCGAGTTCGGATTCCAGCCGTGCCGCCCTGTCTTCTTCGCTGTCTTTGTGGATGATGGATGCCCAGTCCGCATCAGTCAGCTTATCCGACTGGTCGCACAGCTGAACGGTACCCAGTTTCTGCAGACCTGCCAGGACCGCCTCTTTTTCCGACTCCAGTCCGATCACGGAAAGCTTGTTCATTTTAGCAATTGACACTGGGCTTCACAACCTTTCCTTTGATCAACTTCACGGCTTCCGGCAGCTTTCCGGCTGCCGAGGTTTTCAGGGCTTCGCACTCCTTTGCCACCTCAGCCAGGCGTTTGTCATACTCGGCCTGCGCCTCTTTTTCCGCCTTCCGAAGAGCTTCCTGGTACCTGGCCTCTGCCTGTTTTCTGGCATCCTCCACCAAGTTCGCTGCTTCTTTCCGGCATTGATCCGCCAGTTTCCGAACGTCCGCCTGCGCCTGTTTGCGAATGGAAACGGCCTCTTCTTCTGCATCTGTGATCCGTTTCAAATTCTCAAGCGACATTCCTTTATCGCCTCCCATCTCCATGGATTATACGGTTGCGGCAGACAAAGCTGCCTTTTCCACCGATTAACAACATGCTAATCTTAACAGAAGCCATGAAAAAATGCAAGCAACACCACCGCCCCCGTCCAATTGTTAAATTCTCTGTAACAATTGGACGGGGGCGGTGGTACTGCACGTCTGATGTGAGATTACTGCGGAATCAGGTCCCAGGCTTTGCCGCCATCTCCCATATTAAATGCATAAATATGCGCTTCGTCAGCCACATAGAAGGTATTTCCTGCATACAGTCCGCGGCATTCCTCATACAGTTCATCGTACCCTTTCCGGATATTTCTGAGCTTTTCGATAAAGCCGTCTTTTCCGTCCCAGGAGAATACATTGTAGCAGGGAAGCATATCGGTTCCGGTCTGCCGCCAGGTCATAAATCCGAAGAGGTTCTTCTCAGGGCTTACGAGAATGGCCTTGTAATTCCAGTCAATGGCGCTGCTTCCCTGGTCTCCTTCCAGGACGCGTACGCTTTCCGCCAGGATGTTCACCGGATCGGAGATATCAAACATCGTCAGCTTAACCCCCCGGAAATCTCCTGTTTCCGGATCCGTTTCATAGCCGATCCCCAGCAGATGTGTTTTATCCCAGGGATGCAGGTATTCCGAGAACCCGGAGATCTCCAGTTCACCTAAAAGCACCGGATTTGAAGGATCCGAAAGATCTGCGGCAAACAGCGGGTCTGTATTCCGGTAGGTGACAAAATACGCCAGATCTCCGATATACCGGGCGGCGTAGACTACTTCGCCATGTGCGATATCTTCTATCCGTCCGGTCTCCTTCAGGTTTTCGTCCAGCAGGATCAGGCGGTTCCGGGCATCCTCAACCCCCCAGTCCGTCGTCAGGACCCGCAGGCAGCCGTCTGCCTCCTGAATGGCAAAACGGTCCCGGATACCTCCCGGCACTGCAGCTGCGGCACCTGCGGAAATCAAGCCGTCTTCATACGGAAGCTTCAGGATGCGCGTAAACTCCGTACCTTCCAGGTATTTTTCATAGTACAGGTACATGGCTTTGGAACCGACATAAGTTTCCGCCCACCAGGTAAAGAGGAATTTTGCGTCCACTGTTTCCCGGGGAGAAGGAATCCGCAGAGAAGAAACCAGAATTCCTGACTCAGCCTTCTCCGTCAGGTAAATACAGTCTGCAGCCACCGGTATCCCGTTCACCTTCGGGATCCAGTTGTTCAGGGCCTCTTCCGTCAGAGCATCCTTCTTCTCCAGTACAGGCAGGGTAATGCCGCAGCGGGTGAAGAGGTACAGCATGTCCCCCACTTTCCGGGAAGTATAATAGCTTCCGTCCTGACTGGCAAACCCCGTATACACAGGACTGCCTTCCTCCGTCAGGTCAAACACGGCTGCAATAGTTTGGGTATAAGACGGCTCTGTCCATATGTCCGCCTCCTCATCCTGCAGTACATCGTCCCAGGTACTGAAGGATTCCTGCTGCGGGAGCCGCCATCCCAGCACCACCAGGCTGCTGCCGTCCACATACAGTTCTTCCACTGTATCCATGGCTGCCTCTTCGGGAATATCCAGGGTTATCGTTTCCCCTGGCTTTCCATCGCGGATATCCGTCATGGAAACACCGCCGCGGCTGACCCTGTAGATATATTTCCCGTCAGTCCGGATGATATCACTCTCATCCACACCTTCGGTCATTACGTTTGTTACGGAATAACCGGCAGCCTCTTCATTGCCGGCATATGTCACCGTACTCACCTCTGCGCCGGTCCCGGCCTCCTTGGCGGCGGCTGCAGCGGGAGCCGTTCCCATAACAGCCAGATCTTCCGCGGCTGCTTCAGTTCCTGTGGTGGAGACAGTTCCTGTGACAGCCAGATCTTCCGGAGCCGCAATACTGTCTGTAAACTGTTCTTCCCGGGCATCCCGTTCCGCCTTCAGCAGATCATAGATTTCTCCATAGTCGGCAGCCGCATGGTAATCCTCTCCCAGTTCTTTCCTGCCGGCAATGCCGGCGCGGACAGGTCCGCCATCTTTCTCCAGAGTTTTCGCAGCACTCTGTTGAGCAATTTTCCCTGTCAGCGCAGCTGCCTCCGTTTCCGGGGCGGCTGCTTCTTTCATATCTCCCGCATCCGGTTCAGCCGCCTCTTCCTGTGCTTCAGCCTCCTGGAATGCTGCTTCCTCCCATTCCTCAGCCTCCGGCACAGCAGCTTCTCCAGCAGCTGCTTCCTGCATGGCTGCTTCCGGTATCAGGTCCACATCGTCATCTGCCTGGTCCGCCTCGTATGCTGCCATGTCTGCCTCTTCTCCTGCAGAGCTTTCCTTCATCAGAACCTGATCTCCCGAAGACATATTCTTATGAGGAGGAAAAAGTCCAAAGGCAGCAGCGTATATACCTGCACCTAACACCAGCACGGCGGCAGCCGCGGCCGGAAGACGCAGAAACCGCCGGTGCCTTACCGGCGCGGCTGCCTCCTCGATCAGGGAATCTTCGATATGATTCAAACCTTCCATCAGGTCTTTCTCTGTCATTGTGCGTATCCCTCCTTTTCCAGTTCCCTCTTCAGCTGTTCACGTGTACGGTGCAGCGTTACCTTTACCTTGCTTTCGCCCACGCCGAACCGGCCTGCGATGTCTGCAATGGAATCACCGAACCAGTACCTTCTCATGAAAAACAGCCTCTTTTCCCGCGGCAGCCCCTCCAGGAAAACGGAAAGAAAGCGTCCCAGTTCCCTGGCATCCACTTCTTCCTCTGTTGTGGAAGAAGGCAGGCACTCTGCCAGTTCCTCTTCCAGAGGCATTGTGACGGCATTCCGTTTTTTAGCCTGCATCCAGGAAATCCGATGACAGATGGCATTCCTGCAGACTTTCGCCAGCCAGGCAAACAGACAGGACGGCCGGGTCGGGGGGATCTGATTCCAGGCTGCCAGGTACGTATCGTTCACGCATTCTTCCGCATCCTCCGGCGTTACCATGTTTTTCCCCATCCGGAGCAGCCTTTCCCCGTATTTGGCAGCCGTCTCATCAATAGCGCTCTCATCTCTTTTCCAATACAGTTCTATGATTTCCAGGTCCTCCATGCCGCACCCCCTTTCAATCTGTATGTACATATTTCTGCGAATCGGTTACATCCGGAAAAGAAAAAAGCGGGACAAGGGGACAGTCCCTCTGTCCTTCAGGGACAGAGGGACTGTCCCCTTGTCCCGCTGTAAAACTGTATAATCTACTCTGTCAGAGCCGGGTCAGACAGGTTTACGGACACCAGCGCGGAAATCCCTTTTTCCTGCATAGTGATCCCGTACAGGCGGTCTGCCCGTTCCATGGTACCGCGCCGGTGTGTGAGGACAATGAACTGTGTCTGTTTTTTGAGGCGGTTCAGATACTCCGCATATCGGTCCACATTCGGCTCGTCCAGGGCTGCCTCGATCTCATCCAGCAGGCAGAAAGGCGAAGGC
Source organism: uncultured Lachnospiraceae bacterium (assembly GCA_902783295.1). Taxonomy (GTDB): domain Bacteria; phylum Bacillota; class Clostridia; order Lachnospirales; family Lachnospiraceae; genus UBA3305. The sequence continues at coordinate 17,238 of CACZQT010000054.1, read as the reverse complement.
TTCAGGTTCTGAATGGCAAACAGCAGAGCAATTGCCGTAAGTGCTTTCTCTCCGCCGGAAAGCTGCATCATGTTCTGCAGTTTTTTGCCGGGCGGCTGGGCATTGATGATAATGCCCGCTTCCAGTAAATCCTCCGCTTCCGCCAGCTCCAGCCTTCCCTTGCCTCCTCCGAAGAGATCCCGGAACACTTTCCCGAACTCTTCCTGAATCCTGGCAAAGTTCTCCCGGAACCGGGACCGCATTCCGTTTTCCAGATCCCGGATAATCTTCTTCAGGCTCTCTGCTGCTTCCACCAGATCCGTATGCTGGGCTTTCAGGAATTCGTACCGTTCCGAAACCTCTTTGTACTCCTCAATGGCATTGACATTAACAGGTCCAAGTTCCCGGATCTGCTGTTTGAGACGACTCACGGTCTTCCGGCTTTCCGACAGGGAAACCGTTTCTTCTCCCGCTGCGGCTTCGGCTTCTGATGGCGTCATTTCATATTCCGTCCAGATATAATCCACCAGCTTTCCAAGCTGATCGTTCAGTCGTTCCAGAGAGTTCTCCAGCCGGTAGGATTCTTTTTCCAGGCGGCTCATACGTTCTGAAAGCTGCTCCCGCTCTCCATAAATCGACTGCTGGCCGGTCTGCGCACTTTCTCTCTGCGTATTTTTTTCTTCGGCCTCCTTCTCCATAGAAGCCACTTCTTCTTCGATCTGCCGGATTTCCTGCTGACAGGCTTCGATCTGTGCCTGTTTGTCCTCCGCGAAATGCTGCCCGCCTTCCACACTTTCTGAAAGAGCAGCCAGTTCCGTCAGAAAATCTTCTCGTTCCCTCAGAACACGTGTCTGGGTCTCTGTCAGGAATTCTGCTTTCTGTGCCAGAGAAGCCGTTTCCTGCTGCAGCCTGGTCAGCGCAGATGATTCCTGCTCCACTTCAGCCCGCAGTTCCTCCAGCCGCTTCTCTGTTTTCTCACCCGTGCTTTCCCACTCTGCCTGATGCTCTTCGAGAGTTTTCAGGCTGGCTTCCTGTCCTTCCAGTTCCCGGCTCCAGGCAGAAATATTCCGGCGGCATTCTTTCTCATCCGCGTCCCGCCTGTCCTGGGAAGCCTTCAGTTCCTCGTCCCGGCTCTTATGCTGCGCCAGATCCATGGAAGCAGTATTCCGGGCCAGCTCCAGGGCATGAAGCTTTCTCCCGGCTTCTTCTTTCCTTGCCTGCGCCTGAGCAGCTTTTGTTTCCGTCCTTCCGGCCTCTTCCCGGAGTTCCGTAATCTGCACAGCGAGCCTGCTGCATTCTTCCTCAAGCGCTTCGATTTCCCTGCGCCGTCCGAGCAGATTGCTGCTGTTCTTATAGGCACCGCCTGTAATGGCGCCGCCCGGGCTTAAAAGTTCTCCCTCCAGAGTTACCAGATTCAGGGAATAGCGGTATTTGGCGGCGATTGCCAGAGCATGATCGATGTTGTCAACCACCAGATACCTTCCCAGGAGGAAAGCGGCGATACCTCTGTATTCTTCCTCCACCTCCACAAGACCGGAGGCAATGCCCACTGCTCCGGTTTCCTTCAGGGCTTCCGGGCGGGGAAAACCATCCCTTCCTTTTACACTTTCAATCGGCAGGAACGTAGCTCTCCCATATTTGTTTTCTTTCAGAAAAGATACCAGCTGCTTTGCCGTCTTTTCCGTATCAGTCACTATATTCTGGATCCGGCCGCCCAGAGCTGTCTCGATGGCTGTTTCATATTCCTGTCCGGTCTGAAACAGGTCTGCCACTACTCCGTGGATCCCGGGAATTCTTCCTTTCTGCTCCATGACCCGCCGGACACTGTTCCCGTATCCCTCATAACGTTCTGCCAGATTCAGAAGAGAATCTCTCTGGGAACGCCTGGCGGAATATCTCTGCTGCTGCTGCGCCAGCTTCTCATTCAGGTTCCGGAGCCGTCTTTCCGCTTCCGACCCCTGCTGCGTAGCTGCCGCCTGCTCGGCGCGAAGGCTCTTTTCCTCCTCAGCAAGCTTGTCCAGGGCAGTCTTTCCTTCCCGGATCTGACGGTTTACCTCCTGCCGTTCCTGCCTGCCGTCCGCCGTCCCGCTTAATATCCGTGACAACTGTTCTTCCGCCTGCTCCCGCAGGGTTTTCAGACGCCACATGGACGCAGCCAGTTCTGCCTTTTCATCCATGGCAGTCATGCGTTTCTGCTGCAGCGATACAGCCTTTTCCTCCAGCCTCCGGATCTCTTCCTGGAGCCCGGCCAGTTCCTGTTCCTTCGAGGCCGTTTCCGTTTCACCGGCGCCGAGGTCCCGGATCAGTCCCTGCTTTTCCTCTTTCAGGCGCAGGTATTCCTTCTGCCGTTCCGCTGCATCCCGGTCCAGTTTTTCGATCCTCTCCCGGATGCTCTGTTCGCTGGCCTGCGCAGCCTGAATCTGTTCTTCCAGGATCCGGACTCGGCCAATCAGGCTCTCCCTGGCGATCTTCTTCGAACTGATACCCGACTGCAGGTTCTGCAGGGCTTCGTTCAGTACGGAAAGCTGTTCGGACAGTTCATCATACCGCTGCTTCAGCTTTTCTGCTTCCGCCCTCACCTGTGCCAGATCTTCTCCGACAATGGCGCTGTTTTTCTCGGCCTCTCCGATCCTGCGGCGGTATTCCCCGCTTTCCAGCCGGAAAGCCTGCATATCCGCACTTTTCAGTTCCTCCCGCCATTTCAGGTATTGTCTGGCTTTCTCTGACTGACGGGACAGAGGACCCACCTGCTTTTCCAGTTCATTCAGGATATCTGTCACCCTTACCAGATTCCCTTCTTCGGTTTCCAGTTTTTTCTGGGTGATCAGCTTACGTTTTTTAAATTTTACAATCCCCGCTGCTTCATCAAACAGTTCCCGGCGGTCTTCCGGTTTGTTGGAAAGGATCTTGTCAATCTGTCCCTGTCCGATAATGGAATATCCTTCCTTGCCGACACCGGTATCATAGAACAGTTCCTGGATATCCCTCAGGCGGCAGGCATGTCCGTTGAGGAGATATTCGCTCTCACCGGACCGGTAGACCCGGCGGGCCACCTCAACCTCTTCGTAATCCACCTGCAGAAGATGGTCCCTGTTGTCGATCGTCAGGATCACTGAAGCATACCCCAGTGGTTTCCGGTTTTCCGTACCCGCAAAAATGACATCCTGCATGTTCGAACCGCGAAGCTGCTTCGCGCTCTGCTCACCCAGGACCCAGCGAACCGCATCCGCCACATTGCTTTTGCCGCTTCCGTTCGGGCCGACGATACCCATTATTCCCTGTTCAAAATCCAGAACTGTCTTATTGGCAAAAGACTTAAATCCCAGGGCTTCGATCCGCTTTAGATACATCTTTACCTCTTTCGTTGAGTTCCTCTCCCCGGATCCTCATGACGGCCTCCGTGGCTGCGGCCTGTTCCGCAAGCTTTTTGCTGCGTCCGATCCCTTTTCCCATCAGCACACCTCCCACCAGCACTCCGCTGGTAAAAATCCGGTCGTGATCCGGTCCTTCCATGCTGATAAGCTCGTAAGAAATGCCTCCCAGTTCCCTGTTCTGCACGATCTCCTGCAGACTGGTTTTACTGTCTATAAACAGCCTCCGGTGTTCCAGATTTTTCATGACAAACTGCCAGATGAAACGTTTTGCCTCTTCAAATCCCCCATCCAGGTACATGGCACCAATCAGGGCTTCCAGAGCATCCGAAACAATGGAAGGTCGTTCTCGGCCGCCGGTGGTCTCCTCGCCCCGGCCCAGGCGGATTTTCTCCGGTATTTTCAGTTCCCGGGCTACTTCTGCCAGAGCCGGCTCGCAGACGCTTCCGGCCCTCAGTTTTGTCAGATCCCCTTCGGGCAGATCCGGATAACGGCTGTAAAGATATTCGCTGGAAGCCAGTTCCAGCACTGCGTCTCCCAGAAACTCCAGGCGCTCGTTGCAGGAAAGTCGGTCGCTCCCGTGTTCATTGGTATAGGAACTGTGTGTCAGTGCCTGACGGAGCAGTCCCTGGTCCCGGAACCGGTATCCTGTTTTTTTCTGAAGTTCTTCCATGAGCCGCCTCTTTCTTTTTAAATATTCTGTACAGATTCTGTTATAGATAGAAAAACCCGGCGGGCTGATCCTGCCGGGCCGTCCAGGGTATCATTACCTGGTCTGGGCAATCGCCTCCATGGCATCTCCCACGGTTGTGATGTTGTCCAGTACCTCGTCCGGTATGCTGATCCCCAGTGCATCCTCCAGGCGCATGATGATATCCATGCGGTCCATAGAGTCCGCTCCCAGATCATCCTGGAAAGATTTTTCGGGGGTCACCACAGCCGGATCTACATCCAGCACCTCTGCAATAATCTGCTGCAGCTGTTCCAGTTCCATATTTGCCTCCTATGCAGTCTTGTATACAGATTTATATGAAGAAAACGTACGCATGGTTCCGTGTTCAGGCCTTTCCCTCCGGCTGCTCCTTTCCGACTTCTTCGAGACCGGTCAGCTGCTTCCGGATTTTTCCGGGGATATCCTGCTGATGAAAGACAACACACTGCAGAATGGAATTGCGTATTTCCTTGGCTTTGGCACTGCCATGGGTTTTCACCACGAGTCCGTTGAGCCCCAGAAGCGGAGCTCCGCCGTATTCCGTGCTGTCCAGTTCCTTCAAGGTCTTTTTTAACGCCGGCTTGACAAGCAGGGCGCCGATCTTTGCGGACAGGCTGCTCATCATGCCTTTTTTTATCTTGCCGATCAGAGCTGAGGCGGTTCCCTCGTAAAGCTTCAGGATCACATTTCCGGTAAACGCCTCGCAGACAATGACATCCGCATAGCCATGGGGAATCTCCCGCGCTTCAATACTTCCTATGAAGTTGATGTCCGGACAGGACTTCAGAAGCGGGTACGTTTCCTTGACCAGGGCATTCCCCTTTTCTTCTTCCAGCCCGATGTTCACAATCGCCACCCTGGGGTTGGAAATCCCCAGCACATACTCCATATAGATGGAACCCATGCGGGCAAACTGAAGCAGATGGCTGCTCCTTGCATCTACATTGGCCCCGCAGTCTATCAGAAGGGACACCCCTTTGGTAGTAGGAATCACGGATGCCAGTGGTGTACGCTCTATACCGCGTATACGGCCCACCAGAAGCTGCCCTCCTACCAGTACGGCCCCTGTGCTTCCCGCGGAGACAAAGGCATCTGCCTTTCCCTCACGGACCAGGCGCTGCCCTACAACAATCGAAGAATCCTTTTTCCGCCGCACGGACTGTACGGGCGGATCCCCGGTTTCAATCACTTCCGATGCATGTACGATATGAAGCCGGTCCTTCGGGAACTGCTTTCCGGAGAGCTTCTCCTCCAGCAGATCCTGCGGTCCGACCAGAATCACCTCCAGGTGTTTTTCCGCTGCCAGAGCATCCAGGGCACCCTGCAGAATCTCATCCGGCGCGTTGTCGCCGCCCATGGCGTCCACCGCCACCCTGGTCACGTTTTCCATAGTCACCCTCCCTTCACTGATTCAGGTATCTGAGGAATCACCGGCTAAATCAGTGTTTCCTCAGGGCAATGCACACTTTTAACCCATAAAGTTCAGACAGAACAGGATCAGACAGCCTGCAAGAAGGACAGCCATTCCTGCATTTCCGAATGCCAGTCGGAGCCATCCATCCTCCGGAAGTTCTATCCATCCCTTCCGGAGCCGGATCCTGCCGGCCTGCCAGATCAGGCAGACCACACCACAGGCAGCAGCGATCATCTCCAGCCATGCAATCAGCCATGAATAATAACCGTCTCCTGACCGAAAAGCCAGGACCGGCAGCACGCCGAAAAAGAAGTTCAGCGCCATATGCAGAATGATGGAGTACCGGATACGCCCGCTCCTGGCATATACATATCCGAAGAGCCAGCCTACCGTAAGCGCATAAAAGAACTGCTGCAGGTTGGCATGAAACAGGGCAAATAAAATGGCGGAAATTCCGATTGCCGCGGAATCTCCCAGCCGGTTCAGCCGGTCAATGAGCATTTTGCGAAAAATGATTTCTTCCCAGACCGGGGCTGCCAGCGCTGTTACCAGAATACTGTATACCAGGGAAGACTCCATCATCTGCTCCGCCGCAAAAGCCGTCGGTTCGTGTCCCAGGAGTTCTGCTGCCAGGTCATTCAGCTGGTTCCCCACCATATTTCCCACGAACATCAGCAGACAGGATGTCAGAAAAAAGGAAAGAAAGGCTCCCGCAGAAACGGGATATTCCTCCATCCGGTCGGCAGGTACCAGGGAAATAAAGACAGCGCACAGCGGAAATCCGACCAGATACTGGGCTGCTGCTGACAGCCACCAGTCGACATTCAGATTCCGGGCCGTTTCAGGCATAAGGAAATGCAGAAGCAGGGAAAAAACCAGGGAGGCCAGTATGCTGCCGGCCAGCAGGATCAGCAGTCCCAGGCAGATCGTAGAAATCCGTTTCTTCTCATAGGGGCGATCCATTGCTTCCATAATACTCCCCCTTCCCGGTACACACAATCGCACATAATTATATCTGATTCCCAGGTACATTTCAAGGCATTTTCCTTTTCCCGCACTTCTCTGCGTTAAATCATAAGAAAAGATTTTCCTTTCCTCCATTGTTCTCTCTCCGGAACAGTGGTATAATGATAAATAAATATCAGAACTGTTTTTTAAGAAAACCGCCCTTCCGGCGCAGGTTCAGTGCTTCCGGTTCCCGGTCCTGCCAGGAGACAGGCTTAAGAAAATGACAATTTTGGTCTTCCTGTCCGGCGGAAGGACAGATCATCGAATATTGGAGTCCCTATGAAAACAATCATCCAGAAACTGTTCCACGGCAGAACAGAAACAGCGGCGCAGCGTACGGGTACCCGCCGCATCCTTTTTTCCGTTTTTGTTCTGCTGTTCTCTCCCATCGCCGCATTCCAGTGCGCCGAATGGTTTACACACAATCCCTGGACCATCATGACCTTCCGGGTTGCTTTGTGGAATATCCTCTTCTACGAGCTGGTCTATCTGCTGCTCTTTTTTCTCACCGGCCGTATCCGTGCAGCCTGCCTGATCGGGGATTTCCTTTTCCTGATTTTCAGCCTGACCAATTATTTCATCGTACAGTTCCGCTCCGCCCCGATTGTACCCTGGGATTTTTATTCCATAGGCACTGCCGCCAGTGTTGCGGGCGATTATAAATACGAACTTACCCCTCAGGCAGCGGTCTGTGTCGCTGTATTTGCGCTTCTTTTCGTTCTGGCCTTTCTGTCCCGCGGACGGATCCGGAATGTATTCTGGCGTTTTGCTGCAGCAGCAATGATCTGCGCCGGGCTTTTTGGGTACATCCATGTGCTTCATACCGATTCCTTCATGAAGTCCATGAAACTGGACCAGACTCTGTTCACCCCTTACTACATGTCCAGAAAGGACGGAATGACAACCGCCTTCCTGATCGACCTGAAATTTCTCCGGGTCGACCAGCCTGAAGGATACTCCGCAGATACCGAAGCTGCCGCTCTGGAAAAATATGAAGCCCCGGCTTCCGAAGCGGCTTCAGCCGCAGGCAGTGAATCCCTTCCAAATATTGTCGTCATCATGGATGAAGCTTTCTCCGACCCGGCGATTCTGGGAGATTTCGAGACAAACACAGACTACATGCCCTTTGTCCATTCGCTGCAGCAAGGCGCGGAAAACACCGTCACCGGTCTCCTCAACGTCTCCGTGAGGGGCGGCAATACGGCCAATACAGAGTATGAGTTTCTGACAGGACATTCCATGCGCTTCCTTCCGGCCGGAAGCGTCCCCTTCCAGCAGTACATCTTCGGGGAAAAAGATTCCGTATCCGCCTGGCTGCAGAGCCTGGGCTATGGCACCACCGCCATACACCCTTACAATTCCAAAGGGTGGAACCGGGACAAAGTATATCCCTGGCTCGGATTTGACACCTTCTTGTATAACAAGCATTTTCCGGGAGCGAACCGGATCCGGAAATACATCGATGACGAAAGCTGTTTTCAGAAAATCATGGAGCTTCTGGAAAACAAGGAAGATGGTAATCCCCTTTTTATCTTTGCCGTGACCATGCAGAATCACAGTGGATATTTTACCGACTTCGACAATTTTACAGTGGATGTTAATGCGGTAAAAGCTGCCTCCAGTACCCTGAACCGCTACCTCTCCCTGATGAAGCTGAGTGATGAAGCTCTGGAAAGACTGATTCATAAACTTTCCGGTCTGGAAGAAAAAACCATTCTGGTCTTTTTCGGGGATCATCAGCCGAATGATGTAGTAGTCAGGCCCATCTGGAAGCTTCATGGAGTGGATGACACCCGCCTGACGGAAGAGCAGGACATCCTGCGCAACCAGGTACCTTACCTCATCTGGTCAAACTTCGATATCGAAGAAGAAACCGGCACTGAAACCAGTGTCAATTATCTGGCGCTGGAATTGCTGGAACGGGCGGGTGTCCCTCTCTCTCCTTTTCTCCTGTACCAGAAAGAAATCCGCGAAGTACTGCCGGTCGTAGCCGGCAAGAAACTGGCAGCGGCAGACGGGAGAACATTGAACGAAACAGAAGAGGCTGCATCCGATGAACTGCTTTCCTACCGGAAAATGCAGTATTACCGTATGTTTGACCAGTAATCATCTTTAAACCTGGGGCCGGAAGTTCCCCCGGAGCTGCTGATCCATGGTTTTTTTGTGTTCTCTCTTGCGTTGCAACACAACCTGTGGTATAGTAGCAGCCGATGGCGCAGACGGCAAAACCTCTCTGCGCCATCGGATATATGTGCGATAAGGCCATCGAACAGCCAAAGAAAAGAGGAAAGCATGAAGAAGAATCTCCAATGCATTCTGGCAGGGATTTTTCTGGCGGCCGTTTCCCTGGGGTTCTGCCCGGCCTCTGCCCGGGCAGCATTCTACGGGCGGACCATCCAGGAAGGTGTCTATGCCATGGGGATCGACTTAAGCGGCATGACCAGCGTGGAAGCCATCGAAACTCTGGACGATTATTTCCAGGAAATCGCGGACTCCAGCTTTACCATCACCTGCATGGACGGCCAGACGGAAACTGTCCGCGTAGGGGACTGGGGACTGTCCTGGAATGCCTCCAGTACCGTCAAACAGGCACTCCGGCTGGGGCGCAGCGGCGGCATGATTGATCTCTACAAGGAACGGACAGACCTGAAAAAAGGGAACATCTACCTGGATGTCCCGTACAGTTTCAACACGGATAAAATCCGTGATTCCCTGAGCCGCCGGGTAGCCTCTCACGACAATCCCGCGCAGAATGCAACCATCCACATGCAGAGCGACGGCACCTTCCAGGTAACCGGCGAAGGAAGCAATGGCGAAGTAACCGACCTGGATGTCACACTGCCGCTGATCATGGACCAGCTGACGGATCACATCTCCGAGGAAATGGGCGTAACCGTCGTAACCCGGGTAGATACACCCAAGATCACTTCCTCTGACCTTCTGGTCATCAAGGATAAGCTCGGAGCATTTACCACGGACTACGGCTCCAGCCGGGAAGGCCGAAAAACCAACATTCAAATTGCTACGGAATTCCTGAACGGCAAGGTACTGCTTCCGGGAGAAAGCCTTTCCGTAAGCGAGGCCATCCATCCGCGTACCGAAGAAAACGGGTACACACTGGCAGCCCAGTATTCCAACGGCGACTCCGAACAGGCTCTGGGCGGCGGCATCTGTCAGGTATCCACAACGCTTTACAACGCACTGCTCCGGGCTGAGATCAAAATCAACGAGCGGCATAACCATTCCATGGTGGTTTCCTATGTAGACTGGGGAACGGATGCAGCCATTGCAGACAATTCCAAGGATCTGGTATTTACCAACAACCTGGAAAACCCCATCTATATCTACGGCGACGCCGACGGCGAATTCCTGACCTTCCGGATTTACGGCGTGGAATATCGTCCGGAAAACCGCACTGTGAAGTTTGTGGCAAATACAGAGAGCGAAGAATACATCACGGAAAGAAAAATCAAGTATTCTGACGAATACAAAAAAGGAACCTCACAAGTTACCGGTACCCAGCGTCCTGCTGTAGTAGCCACCCTGACCAAAGTCGTTTATATCGACGGGGAGGTCACCGAGAGCATCCTGCTGCATACTGATTACTACATGGGCTCCGGACTTACCATTACATACGGAACCGGCTGATGGCATCCATCAGCCGGTTTTTCTTTTCTCTGTCATCTTAGTACCGCAAATGACTGCGCGCCTGCACGTACCTTTCCGTTTTCCACAGAAGCGTTTCCGATTCTGAACACCACTTCTCCCTGCAGCTGACCGGCTATGCCGGCTGGCAGGACGGCTTCCAGATCACTCCCGCCGGGATTCACTGCACAAAGAAGTGAGCCGCGCCGGTAAACCATTGGCCTGCCGGCTTCACTGCAGATCACCTGGAAAGCGGCATCTGCCTGCAGATCTTCTTCGCGATGGCGCAGGGCAAGGATGGCGCGTACTGTGTTCAGAAGGGAATCCGGATCATTCTCCTGGGCTTCTACGGTAGGTGCATCCGCGGAGGAATCCACCGGCAGGTAGAGATCCGAAGCTTTTCCTTCCGAGAACCCGAGGTTTGCACTGCTGTCCCACTGCATAGGCGTTCTGGAACCGGTACGGAAATAGCCGCCTTCTTTCGTAGGCACATCAAGATATCTCATGCCGATTTCATCTCCGTAATACAGGAACGGTACGCCGGGGAGCGTAAACAGAAATGCGTAGGCAAGCTTCAGTTCTGTCGTATCCAGATTATAGCTGGGACGGATGGTATCATGGTTGCAGGTCAGCAGGGAGATATATCCCAGCTCTCTGGTATCTTCGTACCAGTCCAGATACTGATCCAGGAAGCGGTTGATATCTCCTCCGGCATCCTTTTTGAAATAGCTGTGGTCTTCGCTGGTACGGTCTCCGTGTATGCTTCCGCCATGGTTATAATAATCCCGCATCAGGGTAGAATAACCGCTTCCGCGATTGTTCAGCCAGAAGTCCATGTCGTAGCCCGCACGCAGCGCCAGAGGCGGATTGCTCCATTCCGCAACCATGGCAGCGTCCGGAAATTCCAGTTCCAGCATGCGCCGCACATCTTTCCAGACTGCGCTGGTACCTGTCTTCTTCTCATCGTCATTTTTCACCAGGGAAGAAGCCATATCTACGCGGAAACCGTCGCACCCATGGGAGAGCCAGTAACGCATGACGTCCTTAATGGCCTCCCGTGTTGCCATGGCAGCAGGATCAAGAGAACTCTTCTGCCACGGTTCAGTCACATGATAGAATCCGTAATTGAGGGCCGGCTGGCACTTAAAGAAGTTCAGAATATAGCAAGCGCTTCTCTCGCTCTCTCCTCCGACATACGGCATCCCGCCGGCCCCCTGGAAGCAGAATTCTGTCCAGATATAGCGGTCCGTGTACTCATTTTTCTGTACTTTCTGGCTTTCCCGGAACCAGGGGTGTTCCTCTGACGTATGTCCGGGAACCAGATCCAGCAGGACGTGAATTCCTTTCTCGTGGGCCGCCTCAAAGAGATGAAAAAGATCTTCATTTGTACCGTAACGGGGAGCAACCTTCTTGTAGTCGCGTACGTCATAACCGGCATCTTTGAAGGGGGAGTCGAAGCATGGATTGATCCAGAGCGCATTGCAGCCAAGACTTTTTATGTAGTCCAGTTTCTGAATAATTCCGTTGATATCACCGATTCCGTCTCCGTTGGTGTCCCGGAAAGACTGTGGATAAATCTCATAGAATACTGTATCTTTCAGCCATTTCGCTGCCATATTTTTCATCCTCCTGTAAAGTCTGAATCCTTTATTTCCTCCGGAAGTCCAGAAAGCCTGTCTGTCCGCCGATCCGTGAATTCCGGGGCACATCATGGATTATATCACATTCCCCGGAATTGCCAATCAGAAATGGGAATTTAAAAGGACCCGATTCAGCCTCACGATTTCGCCGGCTTCCTGAACATGAATTTTCTCGCCACGCTGATCGCAATTTTATAGGGAAGCGGGCGGAGTGCCCTGTCGGCTTCCTTCAGTTTTTCCCTGATGGGAATATTCTGCGGGCAATGCTTTTCGCATTTTCCGCATCCGACGCACTGGGTGGCAAAACAGGGCTCCTTTGTGAGGCCGGCGGTCTGAATAAACTGAGCTCTCCCCTGGCTTTTTGACTCAATATACATCGCATTGTAACAGCGGAAAATGCCCGGTATATCCACACCTTTCGGACAGGGCATACAATACCTGCAGCCGGTACAGCCGACTTTCTCCTTTTCACGGATGCTTTGCTTCACCTCTTCCAGGAGAGCAAAATCGGCTTCGGTAAATTCACCTGCCCCGGCTTCCGACGCAATCCTGCAATTCTCCTGAACCATTTCCAGAGAGTTCATGCCTGAAAGGACAACCGTGACAGCCTCCTGATTATACAGCCAGCGGAAGCCCCATTCTGCCGGAGTCCATCCCCTGCTGTTGTCATGTATCGCTTTTCTGGCTTTTTCCGGCAGCATATTCACCAGTTTCCCGCCGCGAAGCGGCTCCATGATAACGACAGGAATCCCCTTCTCACAGGCGGCCCTGAGTCCTTCCGCGCCGGCCTGGGTCACCTCATCCAGATAATTATACTGAATCTGGCAAAAATCCCAGTCATAATCGTTCAGTATTTTCAGGAAGTTATCCGTATTGCCATGATAGGAAAAACCGATATTTCTGATGATCCCTGCCTTCTTTTTCTCTTCGATCCACCCCAGTACGCCAACTGCTTTAAGTTTTTCCCACATGGCGACATCTGTAAGATGATGCATAAGATAATAATCGATATATGTGGTGCGCAGCCTTGCCAGTTCTTCTTTAAAATATCTGTCCAGCGAAGCGTTGCTTCCGATCAGATACTGCGGCAGCTTGGTAGCTATGCAGACCTTGTCACGTATCCCGTTTCTTTCCAGTATTTCACCGACTGCAGCCTCGCTTCCGGGATAGATATATGCCGTATCGAAATAATTAACCCCCGCCTGAAACGCCGCCAGAATCTCCTTCTCGGCTTTTTCCAGATCTATGCCTCCGCCTTTCCTGGTGAACCGCATACATCCAAAGCCCAGTATGGAAAGTTCCTTTCCGTATCTGTCTTTTCTATATTTCATATATCCCCCTTTCTGCTGCCGTGCTGATCACTGGTCACTTTAAAACGCCTTCCGCTGCGACTGTTTCAGCGGAAGGCATTTTATATAAAACATATCAAAAAAGCCGGAAAATGTAAATGGGGGATCTCTTCGTCTTCTATCCGCTGTCTTATCGATACGCTGCCGGAGAGCGAAGGGGAACTGCATCCCTTGTTTCCCTTCTTCGTTGCTTTTTATTACTGTTTATGATATATTTTCTGCAGTTGGTCATTTAATGCTGCGGTTCAAAACCGCACTGCCATGGAGGAATAAGGCATGAATAAAAAACAGAAATGGTATGTACTCTTAACGCTGCTGTTTACAGTCATTTTCCTGTTCACCGGGAAAGATGTTTCTGCCGACGCCAGGTACTATTTATCCGGCCATACCTTATGGGCTGGAAACTCAGCCAGTGTAACTTCTCCTTATGGGAATTTCCCTGAAAACATAAAGATCATCTCCGTAAAATCCAGCAAACCCAGGATCATAAAAATCACGAAGAATGAGAATCCGACAAAAATCAATGACTATCAGATGATTCCTTTAAAAGCCGGAAAATCTACCATTTCCGTCAAGTTCAAAACAGGGAAAAAGACATATACAGCCTCCGGAGTCTATACTGTCAAAAAATATCCGAATCCTTTCGAATATATCAAACTGAACGGGCAAAAAATCGATCTGAAGAAATTTCAGTACAGCTATTCCCCTGAGGCGTACGCAAAAAGTAAAGCGAAAATCTCCGTCAAACTGAAAAAGGGCTGGAAATTTGAAAAGTGGGAAAAAATAGATTTTGCCACCGGCGCATACACATCCCCCAAAACAATGAACGGAAAATCGTTCAAGCTTGGAAAAGACGGTACGCATGTCGGGTTCCGTATTGTGAACTCAGCGGGAGATTCTCTCTATTACTATCTTGTAATTCAGCGCCGTTGATATGATGATGGAAGTCAAAGCCCCAGGCAAGCTGGTCATCAGTTGCCTGGGGCTTTCATTGTACAGGTTATCCATGGAAATTCGTCTGCAAAAACGAATCCTTGTATTCGCACCTCTGTTATTGGCGGTAACCGTTTCAGTCTTTCTTCAGCGGTATCCATATATAGCTTTCGTACTCCTCCGGCTTTTCCGCTGGCGGTCCATATACTTCCAGTGAGTAATTCCCCGCCAGAGAATAGCCCTTCAGCGCAGGGAGCCATTCAGACCAGATCTGTGTATTTACGCTCTGCAAACTGTCCGGAAGAGGCCCTTTACACTTAAACTGTGCCCAGAGACCGCCGGGAATCACCGTCCATCCGCAACCTTCCGGAATATCCTCCCAAGGCACGTAATTATCAGCGATCCAGTAATCAAAGTCTTTCCCATCCATGTCAAGACAGACCCCGAACATTCCCTTCAGACCTTTCATATCAGCAGCCCATTCGTTCCAGAACTTCGGAATCTCCTGATAGCTGGTATCGGAATTGAATCTGCGCTTGATACCCATAACCGTAAACGGGGCTTTTTCTACGATACGATAATCCAGCATTTTACCACCCTCCAATGATATTCTGATATGCAATGGTGCAAGGGAGCGAATGGATGCACCTGCCTCACGTGCCTTCGAAGGCGAAATGCCATGAAACCGCTGGAATGCCTTCGCAAAACTGTCCGGGGAATCATATCCATATTTCAGGGCTATGTCTATAACTTTCCCGTCTGTGCTCAACAGCTCCTGCGCAGCTGCCGTCATGCGCCTGGCACGAATATACTCTCCAGCGGTCATCCCGCACAGCGCTCCAAAGATCCGCTGATAGTAAAACGGCGACAGCGCCGCCTTCCGGGCAATATCCTCGATTTCTAAAGAACCGGCCAGATTCTCCTCTATGAAATCAATCGACTGCTGAAAACCTTCTATCCAGCTTTCCACTTCCTTCACCTCCTCTCACCTTGCATCCATACTATATCAGCTAAAAGATTCTCTGTCCCGACATTTTCTGCCCGCATTTTCAGGGTATTGTCCGTCATTCAAGATTTTCCCCTGTCTTCATCGCCTGTTCTTCAGATCCTGGCATTCTGGCGTACCAGTTCGTCCTGGATCCGGCTGACAGGGGGAACTGCAGATACAGACAGCGCCGCCGCAACTCCTGCAGCGTGTCCTGTTGCGAACCCGGTTCCCATAACTCTTACGGAAGCGAAAGCCACCGGATCTGCGCAGATCGTCCTCCCAGCACACCACAGATTGCTGAGTTTCTGAACTTTCAGGCAGCGGAGGGGAATGCTGTAATAATCATTGTCCTTGATAAAAATGTACTCTGCCATCTTATTGACATCCGTATGCATCTCACAGGGCCATGCACCGCGCGCGACACTGTCTTCATACTTTTTAGCATTCAGGACATCTTCACCCTTCAATTCATATTCACATGTCAGATGTCTGGTATCGCGAAGTCCCAGGACAGATCCTCCCGATATGATATGAGCGTGTTCCATGCCCGGCATATACCGGCGGAAAGCTTCCAGGTAGGCAAATTCCTGTTTTCTGGTATCGACTTCGCAGCGTGTAAGCGTTTCTGCATCAAGAGCCGGAACTTCTACACTCGGCAGTACAGCCAGTGCCGACCCGTTTGGCATTCTCATCATGATTCCGGACTCTTTGGTCAGGGGAAAAATGCCGTCTGCCTTCGCCTTCAGAATGACCTCCTCTATCATTTCCGGCGAGAAGCGTGTCAACGGACCTATACTGCCGATATTTATGATTCTTGTCGACATTTGTCCGCCGCCGTTTCCGTCACCAAACCGGAACGGAGCACCTGCAAGATACCCCAGGTTTCCGTCACCTGAGGCGTCTACAAAAGAATCCGCAGTGAACTCATAGGACGACTGGTCATCTGCACAGACTACGGAAAGAATCCGGCTTTCCGCCTCGTCCTTCCGTACTCCGATCACCGTGCAATGGAGAAGATAATCCAGCCCGTACTCCTCGCACAGGAGATCAAAGGCCAGTTTTGCAGCTTCCATATCCAGCGGAATAATCACATTTCCCACCGATGATCGAATCGGCCTGTCATAATACCCCATTGTTTTCAGCTTCTGCAGCAGTTCTTCTCCTACCCCGAAAACAATCTGTTCGTCCTTCTCTTTACGCAGGAAAAAGCCGCAGTAATTCATCACGTTCGCATTTGTTGCCTGTCCTCCAAGGCTTCCGTATCTTTCGATCAGTAATACATCAGCACCTGTTTTTCTGGCCCCGATCGCAGCTGCGATTCCAGAGGCACCGCCCCCCACAACGATCACATCATAATGCCTTTTTTGCTTCATCGTACCTTTGCTCCAGTTCCTTTTTGCCCGACGTCCCTTCTCCTCTTGAACCTTATCGAACAGCCCCAGTGGAATGATCTCCCCATGTGCATTTGTATTGCATCAGCCGGAGCATTTTGGGCAGAATCCAAAAAACCTCTGGCAGCAAGGCTTCTCAACCTTCTTCTTAGCTTTGAAGTCTTTTTATGGATCGCTCCACTTCCTCGCATTCTTCTCCGCTTATGATGCCCCACTCCTCTTTCATAAGGCGCAGAACTTCCCTGTAAGCCGCAATGGCACCTGCCTTATCTCCACGGATTTCACAGATATGAGCAATGCTTGCGGCGCTGTCTGTATACTTGGGAGAAGGCTGGATAGCCTGGCCTTTACGGTACCATTCTATGGCTTTGTCATATTCCTGCCGCAGCGTAAATATATCACCCAGTGTTACAGCCCAGCACCATTCCTGACCTTCTAAGGTTTCCAGTTCGTGGAGCTGTTTTTCTGCCTCGCTGATTTCTCCCGCTGCCAGAGCGATCATATAACGGTACATGGCAGTACGAAAAGTATTGTCGATAGCCTCCAGCTTTTCCAGCCACTGGCGGGCTTCGGAAAGACGCCGGTCGTCAATCAGATTATCCATCAGCCACATCAATGCAGCGCGGTTCCCGGGATTACGGCGGCAATAATCGCTGAACCACTCTATAAGCGCATGGTGATTCCGGACATTCCAGTCCGGCATATAGCTTCCCCACGCATCGGCCAGTTCGCTGATGGCGTCTCTGTCTCCGCCTGTTTTCTCAACGGCTTCTTTACCGCAGGCTGTTGCAAGAAGACGGTACTGCTC
>CACZQT010000053.1 GCA_902783295.1 uncultured Lachnospiraceae bacterium | reverse complement strand
TATTTCTTCCGGTAGCAGACCACTGCACAGCCGAAAAGAACCATGGCAGTAAAAGCAAAACCTGCCAGTTCTTCCGCTCCGAGAATCGGATGACGCAGGAACTTTCTTCCGATCACCTGTGCGCTCAGGATCAGCGGAATGAATGCCATGGAAAAGTATACGATGGCTGTGAACACCCATACGATGGCCGCCATGATCTTCTGATATACTTTGTACATTTCAATCCTCCTTCCTGAAGCAGGTATACCCGGAAGAATTTCCCGTTCCGGCACCGGGCGGAAACCGGAACGGAAACTCTCTCATCAGCAGTTTTCTGCCGTATGAGATCCTGGTTCATCAGTTCTTTCGACTTGTACAGGCTGATTTCTCTGAAGACGATTCAGCCTGCTTTCACATTCGTAAAACCGGACAGTCAGTGATTATTTGCAGCTCTGCAGGTATTCGAACAGACCTTCGCTCCACAGTCCGTCCGCTTCACACTTCTCGGCTACGCCTTCCATCTTCGCCTGGAAAGAAGCCAGATCGGGAGTTTCGTTCACAACAACGCCGGCTTCCTTCATGGCATCCACGCCTTTCTGAACGGCAGCGGCATCATAGCTCATATAATCCTGGCAGGCCTGTTCGGCACATTCCGCCAGCAGGGCCTGTGCTTCGGGGGTCAGCTTGCTCTGATAGTTTTCTTCGTTCATGCCCATGCAGTAGATGGAGTACAGATGATTGGTATAGGTGATGTTCTTCGCTACTTCATGATAGGCGTTGCTGTAGATGGAGCCGAGCGGGAATTCCGTCGCTTCGATCATGCCGTCCTTGAAACCCATGTACACATCGCCGGAGCCCAGCGTAATGCAGTTCACGCCGATGGCCTGCCAGGTCCTGGTGTAAAGATCCAGTGCAGGAACACGCATGTTGATCTTCTGGATATCATCCGCCGTATTTACAGGATTTACGGAAACCAGAACACGGGGGCTGGAGATGCCGTCGCAGGCCAGCATGCGGATGCCGTCCTCTTCCAGCAGTTTGGCTTCGATTTCATCTTCCTTCTCGCTGTTCAGGAAGTTTGCCAGATGCTCCTTGCTTTCTACTGCAAAGCCCAGGCCCAGAACGTTCCAGTCATTCTGCAGGGTCATGTACCAGTCAAGAGTCTGCCAGCTCAGGTCGATGGTGCCCATCAGCAGCTGTTCGGAAATTTCATCCGAAGAGCCAAGCTGTCCGGCCGGATAGTAATCAATGGTAATCAGGCCGCCGGATTTCTCTGCTACATTCGCTACGAAATCATTGGCTGCCAGGTCGCCGGGGGCGCCTACCGCAATCGTGCCGGCCATCTTCAGGGTTACTTCCTTCTGACCGCCCAGATCTGCTGCTTCCGCTTTGCCTGCGGGAACCAGAGCCGCCATCATAGCCATTGCCAGCGCTGCTGCAAGAACTTTCTTTGCCTTCATCTTTGTTTCCTCCTGTTTTTGTTTTGTGGAATATATTTGCGTAGTAAACGTGTTTCCTTATGAATGAGTTTTATCCTGAACAGAAAAACATGGATTCCATCTGTTTTCCCGCCTGTGCTTCAGATCGTTATACACCCGGGCCGAAAAGGAATGTTGGAAGCCAGGTGACCAGTCCCGGAATAAAGGTGATCAGCAGCAGGGCGACCAGCAGCGCGCAAAGCTGCGGCAATACTGCTTTCACGACTCTCTCAAACGGCAGTCCCGACACCGCGGACATGATATACAGATTCCATCCCACCGGCGGCGTCAGCAGTCCCAGCGTCAGGTTCAGGGTGATCATCACGCCCAGGTGAATAAGGCTCAGGCCATACATCTGCGCCAGCGTGACAACGACCGGCGTCATGATCAGCAGGGACGCGTTGATGGAAAGGAACATGCCCATAATCAGGAAGATGACATTCAGCAGAAGCAGGATGACATATTTATTGGCACCCATACTGTAGAGGCCGTTTGCCACCATGCTGGGAATATTCGCCAGTGTCACCACCCAGCCGAACAGGCTGGAAGCCATTACGATAAAGCAGATCTGCGCCATCGTTACCATGGAATTATCCAGGCAGCGCTTTATGTCCTTGATCTTGAAGCCTTTCTCATAAATGCAGTTCAGAATCGTCGCATACACTACAGCTACCGCTCCGGCTTCCGTCGCCGTACATACGCCGGTGCAGATGCCGAGAATCAGGATGATGGGAGTCAGCATCGGGAAAAATGCCTTCACAAAAGCTTTTCCTTTTTCCGCCCAAGTCGTTTTCTCACCCTTCGGCAGATCGTGGCTGCGGCCGTGCAGCCAGATGTAGAAGCAGAGCACCGCACCCATCAGGATACCGGGAATCATGCCGCCCATAAAAAGCCTTGCCACCGAAACTTCCGCAGCTACCGCATATACAATCATCGTATTGCTCGGCGGGATAATAGGGCCGATGGAAGAGGAAGCTGCGGTAACCGCCGCGGAAAATTCCTTATCATATCCGGCTTCGTCCATGGCATCCATTTCGATCTTGCCCAAGCCGGCGGTATCCGCAATGGCCGACCCGCTCATGCCTGCGAAAAGCATGCTGGCCAGAACGTTCACATATGCCAGGCCGCCTTTCACATGACCGATCAGCGCAAGAGGAAATTTGAAAAGACGCTCCGTCACACCGCCGTTATTCATGATTTCACCGGCCAGGATGAAGAGCGGCAGCGACAGAAGACCGGTTCCGGTCACACCGTTGACCACCTTGGTAGCTACATTGCCAAGACTCAGCCCCGGTTCCAGCAGGATATACACCAGGGACGAACCAAACATGGTTACTGCCACCGGCGTTCCGAGCACCATCAGTACCACAAAAGATATCAGAAGGGCTGCCAGAGCCATTGCCTTCTCCTCCTGTCCAC
>CACZQT010000052.1 GCA_902783295.1 uncultured Lachnospiraceae bacterium | reverse complement strand
CGTTGCCCGCGTTATCCGTTCTGAAGGCGGCTACATCTGGGCCTGCAAGAACTATGACGGCGATGTTATGTCCGATATGCTGGCGACCGCTTTCGGTTCCCTGGCTATGATGACCTCCGTACTGGTAAATCCCGACGGCAAGTATGAGTACGAAGCTGCTCACGGCACCGTGCAGAGACATTACTATCAGCATCTGGAAGGCAAAGAGACTTCCACCAACTCTGTAGCTACCATCTTCGCATGGACCGGCGCTCTGAACAAGAGGGGCGAACTGGACAACCTGCCCGAACTGCAGAAGTTCGCGAAGGCTCTGGAGAAGGCCACCATCGATACCATCGAATCCGGTATCATGACCAAGGACCTTGCCTCCATCACCACCATGCCGAAGGATCAGGTGAAGCAGGTCAATTCCGTACCGTTCATCAAGGAAATCCGCGCTAGACTGGAAAAGCTCCTGTAATTCTTACATCAGCATTGATTCAAGCGCAATAACGAAAAAGAAAGCCGGGGAAGAGTTTGCTCTCCTCCGGCTTTTTCTTTCTTTTTGGAAATAGTGCAGAAAAATAATCTTTTATTTGACTTTTATCTGGAGATGACTATAATTTAAATGGAACCATCCTGTGCTGAACCGGATCCCGGTGTGGGCACGTTCGGTTCAGGACAGTTATCAACATTCTCAGTAGGAGGAAAAATTCATGGCTCGTAAAATGAAAACCATGGATGGCAACAACGCCGCCTCGCATGTTTCTTATGCGTATACCGACGTAGCCGCTATCTACCCCATCACCCCTTCGTCTGTTATGGCGGAAGTGGCCGACACCTGGGCTACTGAAGGCCGCAAGAACATCTTCGGCCAGGAAGTTCAGATTGTGGAAATGCAGTCCGAAGCCGGTGCAGCCGGTGCTGTTCATGGCTCCCTGACAGCCGGTGCCCTGACGACCACCTATACTGCTTCCCAGGGTCTGCTTCTGATGATCCCTAACATGTACAAGATCGCCGGTGAGCAGCTGCCCTGCGTAATCGACGTATCCGCCCGTACTGTTTCTACTCATGCACTCTGCATCTTCGGCGACCACTCTGACGTGTATGCCTGCCGCCAGACCGGTTTCGCGATGCTGTGCGAATCTTCCGTACAGGAAGTTATGGACCTGACCGCGGTTGCACACTGCGCCGCTATCAAGGGCAAGGTTCCGGTACTGAACTTCTTCGATGGTTTCCGCACTTCCCACGAACTGCAGAAGATCGAAGTCTGGGATTATGAGGATCTGGATGAGCTGGTGGATCATGACGCCATCGATGCTTTCCGCGCCAGAGCCCTGAACCCCAACCATCCGGAACAGTGGGGTTCCGCTCAGAACCCTGATGTTTTCTTCCAGGCACGTGAAGCCTGCAACTCCACCTACGATGCTTTCCCGGAAGTCGTAGAAGAGTACATGAACAAAGTCAATGCCAAGATCGGCACCGACTATAAGCTGTTCAACTATCATGGCGCTCCGGATGCCGAGCACGTAATCATCGCTATGGGTTCCGTATGCGAAACCATCGACGAAACCGTTGATTACCTGACCGCCCGCGGCGAAAAGGTCGGCCTGATTAAGGTCCGCCTGTACCGTCCTTTCAGCGTGAAGCATCTGCTGGCTGTTCTGCCGAAGACCGTGAAGCAGATCTCCGTTCTGGACCGCACGAAGGAACCCGGTTCCATCGGCGAACCTCTGTACCTGGATGTTGTTGCTGCCCTGAAGGATACCGAATTCCACAACGTGCCCGTATTCTCCGGCCGTTATGGTCTGGGTTCCAAGGACACCACTCCCGGCCAGATCATTGCGATCTACAACAACAAGGAAAAGAAGCAGTTCACCATCGGTATCGTGGATGATGTCACCAACCTGTCCCTGACAGTCGGTGAGGATCCCGTAACCACTCCTGCCTCCACGATCTCCTGCAAGTTCTGGGGTCTGGGTGCGGATGGTACCGTAGGCGCCAACAAGAACTCCATCAAGATCATCGGCGACCATACGGATCTGTATGCACAGGCATATTTCGAGTATGACTCCAAGAAGTCCGGCGGCCTTACGATCTCTCAACTGCGTTTCGGTAAGGATCCCATCAAGTCCACCTACTTCAT
>CACZQT010000051.1 GCA_902783295.1 uncultured Lachnospiraceae bacterium | reverse complement strand
TTTCCGCGTTGGTATTCCGCTGGAGGAGAACGAGAGCTTTGATGTTAAGATGGGAGATCTTGTGCTGGCCATTCGCGGCACCTGCGGCATGGTACAGCAAAATGAAGGGGAGGACACTTCAATCATATTGGCCAGCGGACATGCCGTAATCACCCAGGCGGCAGAAGAAGAGGAGGACCGCACGGAGGCAGGAGAAACAGCTGAAGGCCGGGCAGACGAAAACAAGGCGGAAGAAAAGGAAACAGCCGGAACGGAAACGGAGGAAATCACGATTGAAGCGGGAGAACGTGTTTCCGTGAAGCAGGATGAAACAACCGGCGGCCTGTATTTCGAAAAAAAGAAACTGACAGAGGAAGAAGTTCCGGCATTCCTGCTGGAAGCGCTTCAAAAGGATCCGGAACAGCTGGAAAAGGTATACGAGGAAACCGGATGGCAGCCGGAGAAGCTTTTCGCTGACGGGGTTCCGGCTCAGGGTTCCGGTCAGGAAGACGAGGTCATGGATTATTACCGGGTGATCATCCGGGAAGCGGAACGCTATGATTACTTCGATTTCGGGGAGAACGTGACAGGATACCAGTATGCGATCGTGTACCTGGACGAAGATACCGTTCCCACCCTGCTCCTGGCGGAAATGACATGGGACGGTATAAGGTATATCAAGTTGTTCCACTATGATCCGGAACAGCATCTGACAATTGAGTCCATGAACAGCCTCGGTGAGTATCACCAGATGTTATATCTGCGTTCCGGAAACAGGGGCCTGCTGAAATGGTACGCAGACGGCGCCTACGCCTATGGAATCAATGAAATATACATCGAAGGCGGCGACTACAAGGAAAAAGAGGTCTGGTACGAAACTAATTATGATAAGGCATGGCCGGAGAATCTTCCGTATGAGGAGATTGTCTGGACTGACGTGGAATAACAAGGGGCTTTTACAGTAAGCAGCAAAAGCGCAATCCTCCGGCAGCAAACCTGCGCCGGGGCAGTGAGCAGGAGCGGTTCCAACTCCCTGCAATAGCAGAAAGAGATCCCGGATTATGAATAATCGGATAATGAATCTGTTCATCGAACGGCAGGATGACAGCCCGAAACTGATGAAGCTTGCGATCCCGATCGTGATCGAAACGGTACTGTTCATGCTGCTGGGTTTTGTGGATGTGTATATGCTCAGCCGGCACAGCGACCTGGCAGCCTCGGGGGTTAACGCTGCAAGCCAGGTGATTGTCGTGCTGTCGATGGTATTCCTGATGTTTTCCACTGCGGGCAGCATCCAGATTACCCAGTATCTCGGCGCGGATCAGAAGGAAAACGCATCCCGTTCAGCTGCGTTGGCGCTGGTGCTGCATCTGGTTTCCGGACTGGTGATCAGTCTGCTGGTTTTCCTTTTTTTCCGGCCCGATGCTCCGCTTTATCGGCGCGCAGGATGAAGTGTATGATTTCGCAAACCAGTATCTGATCCTGGTGGGCGGGTTCCTGTTCCTGCAGGCGCTGAGCAATGCGCTGACAGGCATTATTCGAAGCCACGGCCTGGCGAAGCCGCCGATGCTGGTGGCGATCTGTGTGAATTCAGTAAACATCGTTCTGGATATTTTCCAAAGGCTTTGGATCAGTCTTCTCATGAAAGAACAGTAAACGGAACAGGGCGGCGCGTCTGCGCTGCCCTGTTCCGTTTGATCGCGGGAAGAATTACCTTACGTCCTCGGGCATGATGTCAGAGGAGGAGTAAGCAAAATAGGTCATGTTGCCGCCGTTCTTTTTGAAGGTGACGGAAACAAAGACGTTCCGGTTTACGTTCTCCTCTTTGTCGGAGATCCAGTAATAGGTGGCGTAGGAATCAGCCTTGTTGGGAACCTGGATGCCTTCCGTGCCGAAGAGCACGGCGATATCGGCGTACGTGGAGGAAGTGGTGACAGTCGGGTTTTCGCCGATGCTGTCCACGAGGGCTTTGTAAGCGGCCAGGAACTTTTCATGGGGCACGGGGGTGTAGCCTTCGGGCAGGTCCGCGTTTTTGATGGGGAGGGGTCCGTCAAAGGAGAACTTGTCGCCGGTGAAGCCGGCTGCGGCGGCAGGAGCTTCGGTGGCGGCGTCATCCTTCTTCGCGTCTCCGCCGCCGCAGGCGGTCAGGCAGACCGTGACCAACAGCAGGAGAGCCAGCAGCAGTGCCAGTTTACCGGAAAACTTCTTCATGGGTATTCCTTCTTTCTTCCTTTTTTCCGCTTCGAGAGCTTAAAAATATTATATACACTACAATTTGTACTGTCAAATTACCTGGTCTGTTCTGCCGGCCCACTTGCTCTCAAGAGGGAAAAGGTTTATAGTAGATTCACAGAAAAACTGTTTTACAGAATTTCATGCAGGAGGAGGAACGAATCATGGCTATCCAGATTGTTGAGATTCCGAATCACCAGAACAAGGCACGTCTGCGCGTCGCCCACGGGCATTTCGCCACAAGCCACAGCCATATCAATTACTACATTGACCTGACCATGACCAAGCACCGGTTG
>CACZQT010000050.1 GCA_902783295.1 uncultured Lachnospiraceae bacterium | reverse complement strand
GTGCTGTGGAAAGGATTCGCATGGCCGTCTTTCTGATTGAAGGTGCCGCCCTTGACTCCGTCCAGGTTCAGGTAGGGAACCTTCTTCTTCATCTCTTCCGGCGTCAGGGCATAGGACTCGATGCCAAGCTTATGCTGTACTTCCAGATTCTTCTGGAACTGCTGCCATTCCTTATCGGTATAAGCCACCAGCAGATATCCGCCCTGATGAAGTTCGATGCTCTTGTTGTAGCCGGTATATTCTTCCAGATTCTCCAGAATGTGGGTACTCTCCAGAGCAATGGTGGCATTCAGTTCGGACCCCCACTGCTGGCGGATACCCGCGCCGCAGCGGCCTGTGGCGCCGGAGGTCAGATATCCCCTTTCCACCAGGAGAATATCCTTTACGCCTCTTTTCGCCAGTTCAAAGGCGGTAGCGCAGCCGACAATACCGCCGCCGATTACAACAACGTCATATCCCTTTTTCATTCTCCGTTGCCCCCTTCCTTTCCGTCGATGGCTCTTCCGGAAATAGCGGCATCCCCATCATATTCGGACAGCCAGGCATCCGCCAGGGCACCCATGGTCAGAGGTTTTGTCGGCGGACGGAAGGTGCTCATAAGCACTTCTTCCATGGGCACATGATATGCGCGGGACAGTTCCTGAGCGATCAGCAGACGGCAGGTACGCCCCTGGCAGGGCCCCATGCCGGCACGGGTTACCCTTTTGATTTCATCGATCGTCTGATATCCTTCTGCAATGCATTCCAGGATCATCTCCCGGGTAATGTCTTCGCAGCGGCAAAGAATCGTATCCTTATCTGCGTTATTCGCCATCCCGGTATCCTCCCACTTTGATATTCCGCACTTCCATGGCCAGTTCCTTCGGAACTTCCAGGGTCAGCATCCAGGTCATATTCTTTTTGCCGCCTGATACCGCCTGTGTTACCTTAAACCATCCCTGCTCTTCTCCGGCCCGGTTCAGGCCGCAGACAAGCTGTCCCTTCTGCGGTACCGGAAGGAATTCAAAGGGAATGGTAACCAGAGCTTTATCCTCGGGGCGGCTCATATCCACCACAAAGATGGCCAGGCCGGGACATGCCTTCACGCAAAGGCGGCAGCCGATGCACTTGTCCGGATCCACCTTGGGAGTCGCGTTGATATCCGGCTCCATGGAGATGGCATGCTGCGGGCAGGCAGCCACGCAGGGATTGCAGGCAATATTCTGGAAACATTCTGTAATAGCAACCGGGCCTTTCGCCAGCCGTTCTTCCGAAGGGAGGACAGCGGCCAGATCTTCTTTTGTCGGAATCCCGTCTTTGATCAGCATGACGCTCCTCCTCTCTTTTCAGCCACTTTGGCCAGACCGGCGCGGATCTTGCCGCCCATAGGGCCGGAACGAAGTTCTACCAGTTCCGCACGGGCTGCTTCCACTTCTTTCTGCGCTCTTTCCACATCATACCCAAGGCTCACTGCCACAGCATAGCCGGCCAGACGGCCTTCCACCATGGCAGAGGAGGCTTCTTCAATACCGGACACATCACCGGCTGCGTAGATGCCTTCCACACTGGTCATCAGATTTTCATCGGTTACCGGCACATGTCCGGACAGTTCGCGGATGAATTCCATATGACATCCGGCCTGCCAGCAAAGCTCTGCCAGAGGTGTCAGGCCAACAGCCAGGCACAGCGTATCGCAGGCGACCTTAATTTCCGTCCCTTCGATGGGCTGCCATTTCTCATCCAGACGGCAGAGAACAACTCCCTCCAGCTTTCCATCACCGTAAGCTTCCTTCACGGTCCAGCCGGTGCAGATCGGCACGCCGGCCCGGCGCAGCTTTGACGCATGAACCAGGAACCCTCCGATGTTCGGGGCTGCTTCTACCACACAGACCACATCCACGCCGGCCTGCAGCATCTGGTAGGAAACGATCAGACCGATATTACCGGCCCCGACCATGATGACTTTATCAGCCGGCTTTACACCGCCCACATTCATCAGCGTCTGCACAGCTCCGGCTCCATAGATGCCCGGCAGGTCATTATTCGGGAAAGTCAGGAATTTTTCTGCCGCACCTGTAGCCACGATGATTTTTTTCGGGCGGAACTTCAGGTGCTGTTCGTCCTTTAAGGCCGTTACCACTCCGTCTTCATAGATACCGAGGACGGTCGTATCCGTCATGATCTCCACATTCGGATGGTTTGTCATCTCCTCTACCAGCATCTGGCCGATGAAGATGCCCCGGTCCCCGGCATACTGACGCTCGGAGCCGAAGAATTTATGGGTCTGCTTGACCAGCTGGCCGCCCGGAACATCGTCTCTTTCCAGGATCAGCACATGAGCGCCGGCTCCGGCTGCTGCCTGGGCAGCGCACAGGCCAGCAGGACCTCCGCCGATCACCAATACTTCCACATCGCGGATCATTCCTTTACGACCCCCTTTCCTTCCTGTTCCACCACTTCCATGCCGTCCTTCACCTTCGTGACGCATACGCGGACATTCGGCTCCCCGTTTACCGTCATAAAGCAGGACGAGCAGTTGCCGATGGCGCAGAAGAGGCCTCTGGGCCGGTTCAGGTTCTGGCTGTGGCCCAGTTCCCGGATTCCTGCGGCATGCAGCGCGGCGGCAATCGTTTCGTGGGTATAGCCTTCCACAGGCTGCCCATTGAAGGTAAATGTTACCTTCTCCCCCCGATCAAACTGCAGGATCGGATGCTGCTCCAGTCTCATAGGTTTTCGCTCCTTTCAACAGATACGGAAAGATCCGGGGCATCGCCCGCGGTCTTTCCCGCTTCCCTTTCTTTTTTCCGATATTGATAAGGGGTCATCCCCTCTGATTCCCGAAATGCCCTGGTAAAAGATGAACTGTTTCCATAACCCACCTGCATCGCCACATCAATAATCCGGTATTTTGTCGTTGCCAGAATCTCTTTGGCTTTCCCGATCCGGACTCTGCGGAGATATTCACTGGGCAGACAGCCTACTGTTTTCCGGAACCACTCGATATAGTAGGAAACATTATAGTTTTCCATCGCTGCCAGTTCCCGGATGGTCAGATCTGAAGCGTAGTTTTCTTCCATATAACGCAGTGACCGGCTTTCCCGTCCTGCCACCAGTTTGTCATACAGGAAATAAAACAGGTACCTCAGAGAATCACTCCCGACAGACGGATCTGCCGCCTCCTGCCGGATCAGGGCGATCAGCGGAGCCAGGTGGCCGTCAACGGCGCGGACACAGTTTTCCGTCAGATACACCAGGTCAGAGGCTTTGATCATCTCCGAAGGGATGTTCAGTGTCAGGGCTTCTCCCGGGCAGCTGTAGGAATGCAGAACCTCCGGAGGAACAAAGCCGATCTGTTCCGGGGTGAGCCAGTATTCCTGCCCGTTCCAGGAGATATAAAAATATCCGGTCAGCGGCAGAATGATATGCCCGTGTCGGTGGGAATGCGTTCGCACCTCTCCGGGAAGATTATAGCGGCTGCCGGAAATAATGGACATAAAAAGCCTCCTAACAAGAAATTCTAGCATACTTATAGCATAAAAATATGCAGAAATCCAGATCGTATTGTACGAAATTTCGCAAATTTGTCCATCTGTTCCAAACCATATGAAACAAAGGTAAAACAGCCACCGCAAGCCTGCTCTCAACTGGAGTTTATTCATAAGAAAAAGCAGCCGGAAGGCTGCTTTTCTCTTCTCATGGGATATTCTTCGGAACAGGGGTTCTGTCCCCTGTATGAAGTCTATTACTTTACAGTTACCTGAATGGCTTTGAATACTCCGCTCTGTGCATACACATAGATCGTGCACTTACCGGCCTTCTTTGCGCTAATCTTTCCATTTGCCTTCCCGACGGAAGCAACAGCAGAGTTAGTGCTCTCGAAGCGCAGCTTGCGGTGGCGCTTCACAGTCAGCTTCGTGCTCGAAGGTATCGGCTTTGCTTTAATGGTAAAGCTCTTTCCGGCCTTCAGTGTCTTCCTGCCGTTTTTGATATTCAGCAGCTTTACGGACTTATCATTTCCCACCTTGCCGCCGGATGTCGCGACATGGATGGTCTGGGAACCGGCAATTACCTTTTTGGTGCTTCCATCCATGGCTGTCGCCACGATGAAAAACTTATAGTACTTGCCTTTCTTCAGGCCTTTCTTCGTCCAGCTCGTGGTGCTTCCGCTGTTAATGGTCTTTATCTTCGTATACTTGCTTCCACAGCGGTTTCCGTAAATAATATACCCTGACGCCCCCTGTACCTTCTTCCATTTCAGGGTAATGGAGGTTTTGGTAATCTTCGATGTTCTCAGCTGCAGCAGATTGAACTTCGAAGTGGAAGGCGCTTCGTCGCCGGACATCTTAAGAATATTCCCCTCTTCAACAGCAGCTGCCGGTGCCTGCTCTACAGGAACCGGTGTGCTTTCCGTGAGTCTCGGAATCGACTCGGTACGCGTGGCTCCGCATTTTGTACAGGTGTAGGTCTTAACCCCTGCTGCAGATGTTGTCGCGGCTGCCGTAACCAGACCTGCATTCCAGCTGTGTCCTGTTACCGGTACAGACACAGTATTGTGTCCGATCACTGCACCGCAGTTTTTGCAGCGGGTCACCAGGTCATAGGAACCCGGCGCTGTACAGGCGGGGTGTTCATTTTCCCGGGTCGCTGTGCCGGGTACATGGTTCAGCTTCGGCAGAGCTTCTGTCCTGGTGGAACGGCAGACCGAGCAGGTATATGTTTTTACCCCTGCTGCAACGCAGGTTGCTGCTTTCGTCACTACCCCTGCATTCCAGGTATGAGCCGCCAGCATCGGGATGGCTTCTGTCCGGGTTGTTTTGCATACGGTGCAGGTAAAGGTTTTCACTCCTGCCGCGGCGCAGGTTGCTGCTTTTGTCACAGCACCGGCGTTCCAGGTATGCCCCAGCTGTGAAATGACCTGTACATCCTTCTTAGCTCCGCAGCGGGAACAGTGAATGGATTTTGAACCGGCTGCTGTGCAGGTGGCTGCCTTATCAACCGTATAAGTGGAATTCCAGGTATGGCCTGTGCAAAGGCAGGGATCATGTTTTTCCAGGTTCCAGTTCTGGGCGTCGCTGCCATTGGGAAGATACAGCCAGATATTCGTCAGGTTCTCCGTATTTCCGCCGTATACATCCATGTACAGCCCGGAAGCTTTGTTCACAAGTACAAAAGATCCGTTTGCGCTTTTTTTGATGATCCATTTCTGGGCGTCGCTGCCGTTCCAGTCGTACTGGGAGACATTCGTCTTGTTATACCTCCCGCCGCCTTCAGCTTCCAGCACCTTTCCGCTGTGTTTGGCAGTGATGGAATAGTATCCGTTCCCCAGATATTTCAGCTGAAAAATCCGGCAGTTTACCTCAGCCCGGGGCCAAAGCGCAAGATTGCCTCTGTTATCCTGAGATGCCGCATTGATGTTCGCAGACATATCTGTTTTCAGTCTCGTCTGAATATGGTATTCTCCTTCTTCCACGGTTTTTCCCGTGGAGAGGCCAGAGGCAATGAAACGCCATTTCTGGGCATTGCTCTGATTTGCGGTATACATCTGTACATTCCGGTAGTTTTCCACAACGCCGCCCGAGACATCCAGATAGAGGCCGTTCAGTTTGGAAATAATATAGAACCAGCCGTCTCCCGTTTCCCG
>CACZQT010000049.1 GCA_902783295.1 uncultured Lachnospiraceae bacterium | reverse complement strand
TGCCGCGGTCTCCCCCAGGCGCTTCGCGCCAGCTCCCTCCCGGAGGGGGCCTGGGTCTATCGCGGCTTTTCCAGATACCGGGTGCCGGCAAGGCCTTCTACGGTGCGTGCGCGGCCCCGCTGCAGCTGTCCGATGACGGTTCCGTCCGCTTCAAAGCTGTTTTCCGTAACAAAAAGCCAGCCGCCGGAGGGGATCCGGTAAGGATCCTGCTCCAGCAGCTCGCAGATTTCTATGGTTTCCTGACGGATGGGAATGGCATTCTGCAGGACCCGCAGGCCACATGGGTGATACAAGGCCTCTTCATCCGCCATATCGGCCAGGCGCCAGAGTGCGGCCCATACGCCGCCTTCTTCGATGGGGGTCAGGCAGTGCACGTCCTCCCCCTCAGGCGCGGGAACCGGGGCCGCGGCTATCTCCTCCAGAGGCTGCAGAATGCGCTCCGGGAGGCGCGGGCGGCACAGCCCGGCCAGTCTGCCGCTCTCCGAGAGACCGGCATAGCCCTTCATGAGTATATTCATTTTAACTTCCCTGTTTACGGCTTCCCGGGAATTTATTACGCAAACCTCATGACGATGCCGCTCAGCAGGCCGATTACCATGGCCAGGCAGATCAGTACAACGATCACGATCGCGAGTGTTCTCTTGGACTTCTTGTCTCTGAAGTTCATCATGGCTGTTTGTTCTCCTTATATATTTATGTTTGCAGGCAGCGGGACGTGGGAGGACATAGGGACAGTCCCCTTGTCCCAGCGGGACAAGGGGACTGTCCCTATGTCCTCCCCATGCCCCACTCTGCTTTTCATTTTTCCTGGCTGTCCGCCGACGGGCAGAGCTCCCGCAGGAAGCAGTGCGCACAGTCGGGCTTCCGGGCGGTGCAGATCGTCCGCCCCAGTGTGATGATATGTAAATTCCAGATAATCCAGTGGTCTTTCGGCAGGACCTTCATCAGGTCCATTTCCACTTTTTCCGGATCTGTTTCTTCCGTGAGCCCCAGTTTCCGGGAAATGCGCTTCACATGGGTATCCACCACGATGCTCGGATCCCCGTAGACATTTCCGCGGATGACATTTGCCGTCTTCCGCCCTACGCCGGCCAGACTGGTGAGGTCCTCCAGGCTCCGCGGCACCTCTCCGCCGAAGCGTTCCAGCAGGTCGCGGCAGCAGGAGATGATGTTTTTGGCTTTCATATGATAGAAGCCGATGGAGCGGATATCCTGTTCCAGTTCTTCCTGATCCGCCGCCGCGAAGGAGGCGATGTCAGGATATTTCCGGAAGAGGTCTTTGGTGACCATATTTACCCTTGCATCCGTACACTGTGCGCTTAAGATGACCGCAATCAGCAGCTGCCAGGGCGTTTCGTGATCCAGATAGGTGCGGTAGTCCGAACCGTACTGCGCGTCCAGTTCCGCCAGGATGGCATTGATTCGTTCCATGGGGCTCTCTCCATTGATATCAGAGCCGAAGCGGAATGCAGCGTTTTCTTTGTTTCCCAGCTGCAGGCTTTCAGCCCCCTTATCATCGCTTATCAGGAATCAAATTCGATCTTGTCGAAGGTCAGGTTCAGCTTCGACGAGCGGGACGCCCACTTGTCGCGGAAGTAGTCCAGGTTTTCCTGCAGGGCGTCCCAGATCTGCTGCAGGCAGGGGGTTCCGGCGAAGAACTTCTTCGGCTCCGCCCGCCAGTACATATCGTCATTGGCGAGGTTATCCGAATAACCGTTCAGCTGAACAATGTAGAGCATGCGCTCCCGGCGGAAACGCTGCGGTTTGTGGGTGACCTTCACCAGCCAGTCGTGCACCGGCTCGGTTTCGTAGATCTCTTTCACGCGGTGGTCTTCGATCGACAGGAATTTCTCGTAATCCTTTTCGGTGAAGATTTCGCGGATCATGGGATCGATATTGGCTTCCTGGATCAGCTTTTCCACGGATACCAGCTTTACGCAGAGAGTGAAAAGCCTGGCAGCCTGCTCCAGTTCTTCCATGCTGGGGAACGTAGGAGCGATACGGATGTTGGCATCCCGGGGGTCTTTCCCATAAGGGAAGGCTGCGCCGGCTTCCGTAAGGACCACTCCGGCTTCCTTGCATTTTGCCACGATCTTCTTCGCGCATCCGGTATATGCCGTGAAGGAAATGAAGTATCCGCCCAGGGGCTTTGTCCAGCTGCCGATGCCCAGGCCGCCCAGTTCCTCTTCCAGGATCTTCTCGACCAGTTCGAATTTCGGACGGATGATGGACGCATGGTTCATCATGTGGCCGATCAGGTTCTCGTAATCGCCCAGGAAGGCCGCATGACGCAGCATGTTCAGCTTATCGAAGCCGATGGTCTGCACGGCCATGCGCTTCTTGTACTCCGCAAGGTTGGCTGCAGAGGCCGCGAACGCAGAGATGCCGCCGCCGGAGAAGGTGACCTTGGAGGTCGAAGCGAATTCGTAAACCATATCCGGATGCCCGGCTTTTTCGCATTCCTCCAGGATGTCCAGGATCTGCGGCTGGTTGTCTTCATAGAGATAATGAACCGCGTAGGCATTGTCCCAGAAGATGCGGAAATCAGGCGCAGCCGGCTTCAGAGCCGCCAGGCGGCGTACGGTTTCATCCGAATAGACGCAGCCGTCCGGATTGGAGAACTTCGGCACGCACCAGATGCCCTTCACGTTGGGATCCTTCACCAGCTTCTCCACGACATCCATGTCCGGGCCTTCCGGCGTCATGGGGACGTTCACCATGTTGATGCCCATGCTTTCGCAGAGGCGGAAGTGACGGTCGTATCCCGGTACCGGGCAGAGGAAATCCACCCTCGGCAGCTTCGACCAGGGAGTATTCCCCAGAATGCCGAACAGTTCCGCGCGGGTGATCACATCATACATAAGGTTGAGACTGGCATTTCCGCAGATCACGGTCTGGTCCATCCGGCAGCCCATCATAGACGCCATCA
>CACZQT010000048.1 GCA_902783295.1 uncultured Lachnospiraceae bacterium | reverse complement strand
CTGCCGGCAGCAGACGTTCTGTTCGTAGAGGACAAACAAGGACGCAAAATGACATATAAGTCGTTTACGGGCATGATTTTTGACGGACCGATGGCGGTGCTGATCAACGGGAATTCCGCCAGTGCTTCCGAAGTTCTTTCCGGCGCATTGAAGGACAATAACCGTGCGGTACTGGTCGGCGAGCAGTCTTTCGGGAAGGGAATTGTGCAGACATTCTTCCAGCTGAGCGATGGCTCCGGTGTGAAGCTTACGACAGCGCATTATTCTACGCCCAGCGGAGCGGATATTCACGGTATAGGAATTGAACCGGACCGCGTCGTAGAGGACGACCGGAACACTGAAGAGGACGAGCAGCTGCAGGCGGCTATTGAGGAAGTGACAGCTGTTTCCGGTGCAGCTTCCGTGGAAGAAAACTGAAATCAGTATCTCTCGAAAAATACCGTATAACAGAAGATAAAAAGAAAAGGACCATTCGGGGATCATTCCGGATGGTCTTTTTCTTTTCACAAAACTTTTATGCCAGGAACTTTTTCCGATATATTATTTCTTCAGCAGATCCCGGATTTCAGTCAGCAGAACGATATCTGCAGGAGTTTCAGGCTCGGGAGCCGGTTCTTCTTCCTGTTTCTTCTGGAACTTGTTGAAGGCTTTCATAATCAGGAAGAGAACGAAAGCTGTAATCAGGAAAGTAATGATGGCCTGGATAAATTTACCGATCAGCAGTTCAGCTTCGCCGACTTTTACAGACAGGCCGCTGAAATCAATCCCGCCGGTAATCATACCGATAATGGGACCGATCACATCTTCCACCAGGGAATTCACGATCGACGTGAATGCACCACCGATGATGATACCGACTGCCATGGTCATGACGTTCCCCTTGGCAATGAACTCCTTGAATTCCTTCATGAATCCCATAATCATTCCTCCTTTTCTTTTGAACGCAAAAATGATGTCGGATAATTTTCACATTGTTCGCACAGTTGTACCCCCGAATTGTGAAAAAATCCCTGTTCAACTGATTATTATATATTGGCCGGCATATATTGTAAAGTATTTTTCAATGTGTTACACTAAAAAACAAGATTTGTCGTTACTATTTGCAGCCGGGTCATTTCGTAGCCTGCTGTGCCGGCAGAACTCAGATTCGTAACGGCTTGTCAGACGGAATGACACAGGAGGTACAGAAGATGGCAGGTTCCAGCTTTGGGAAATATTTTACGGTAACAACCTGGGGAGAATCTCACGGAGAAGCTCTGGGGGCTGTAGTAGACGGCTGCCCGGCAGGACTTCCTCTGGAAGAAGAGGATATACAGGTAATGATGGACCGCAGAAAGCCGGGGCAGGAGAAGTTTTCTACTGCACGGAAAGAAGAGGACCAGGTCCATATTTTATCCGGAGTTTTTGAGGGAAAGACCACGGGCACACCTATTTCCATGATCATTAAGAATAAAGACCATCGTTCTTCGGATTACAGCGCGATCAAGGATGTTTACCGGCCGGGCCATGCTGATTACACCTATGACGTAAAGTACGGGTTCCGGGATTACCGGGGCGGCGGACGGTCATCCGCCCGCGAAACCGCAGCCCGTGTGGCAGCCGGCGCTATTGCTGAAAAAATTCTGGGACAGCTGGGAATTACCTTTGAAACCAGGGCTCTTTCCATCGGCACCCTGGACGCTGCGGAAGAGGAAGCTGTACGGGCTTTCCTGGAACGTCAGATGGAAAGCATGGATTCTGTCGGCGGCGTTGCGGAATGTGTGATTCATGGTGTACCGGCAGGACTGGGAGAGCCGGTTTTTGAAAAGGCAGATGCCTGCCTTGCCAAGGCTATTATGAGTATCGGTGCTGTAAAAGGTGTGGAAATCGGGGATGGGTTTGCAGCTTCCAGAGCACTGGGATCGCAGAATAATGATGCATTCCATGCGGAGGAGGACGGTAAAGTCATAAAATTGACAAACCATGCGGGCGGAATGCTCGGAGGTATTACCGACGGAAGTGATATCATTCTGCGGGCTGCCTTTAAGCCAACGCCGTCGATAGCCAGAGAACAGGAAACTGTCAACCGGGATCACGAGAATGTCAGCCTGGCTATACGGGGACGTCATGATCCGATCGTAGTCCGCCGGGCACTGGTGGTGGTAGAAGCCATGGCAGCTCTCACGTTGACGGATCTGCTGTTTGCAAACATGCATGCTACCATGGACGGGCTGGAATCCTTTTACCGGAACTG
>CACZQT010000047.1 GCA_902783295.1 uncultured Lachnospiraceae bacterium | reverse complement strand
GGCAGAAACCGTATCAGAGAGGGCAGCCGCTGCCGTCATCAGCACGGCCAGGGTAAGAATGAGAATCCTTTTTCTGTTTTTCATGATATCATCTCCTTACATTGCAGAATGATTTTATGGCATAAGCATACCTCAACCTGCCTGCTGCCGTCAAATACAATATTCCAGTTCTTTCTCCCGTAAAGTGCTGTCGTCCGTACTATTGACATCAATAAATGTCCGGAATAAGATGTCTGCATGGGGCGTGAAAACGAATCCCTCAGAAAAAACTCTGAAGCACAGCGCAATGTTGTTTCAAAATCAGGAAATCTCTGAACCAGATACGAACCGGATACTACGGAATATATCAATGGAGGTAAAAATGATCGACCCGAAGACAAAACGGAAGGATGTCCCCGAAGAATTTACATGGAATCTGAAGGATCTCTTTGAGAGTGATGAAGCATGGTTTCTCGAATTTGAGTCTCTGAAAAACATGACCGGCCGGATCACTGCCTTTCAGGGCAGGCTTGGCGGAGACGCGGGAACGCTGCTTTCCTATTTTCGTCTGTATGATGAAATGGAACGGCGTATTTCCAGACTGTTCGGCTATGCCAGCTGCAAGGCAGATGAGGATCAGAGCGACAGTGCCCGCCTGGATATGAGAAGCAAGGCCATGAGCGCCATCGTAGTCATCTCCAGCGCCGGTGCTTTTTCAACGCCGGAGATCATGGCCATCCCCGAAGAAACCCTGAACCGCTTCTATCAGGAAGAGCCGCAGCTGGAAGAATACCGCCGCAGCCTGTACCAGATCCGCCGCCGCAAGGCGCACATCCTCAGCCCTGCGGAGGAAAAGCTGCTCGCCGCTGCGGGTGAAATGGCCGGCGCGCCGGGCCAGGTGCGTTCCATTTTTGGAAATGCCGATCTTACCTTCCCGGATGTAGCAGACGGCCGCGGAGAGATGCATACCCTGACCAATGGCTCCCTGGTTCCCCTGCTGGAAAGCTCCGACCGCACGCTCCGTAAAAACGCATTCGAAGCCTACTATGCCCGCTGCGGGGAATTCCGCAATACCTCCGCTGCCCTGCTGGACGCCCAGTTCAAGCAGCTGCGCTTCTTTGCCTCGGCGCGCGGATATGCCACCACGCTGGAAGCCAGCCTGGACGAAACAGAAGTACCGGTTCCGGTCTATCTCAGCCTGATCGACGCCGTACATGCCAATCTGGGCAAAATGTACCGCTACGTCTCCCTGCGGAAAAAATGGCTTGGCGTAGATGAACTGCACATGTATGACGTGTATACCCCCATCGTTTCCGAAGCGGCACGCACCATCAGCTTCGAGGAAGCAAAGGCAACGACACTGGAAGCCCTGGCTGTCCTCGGGGAAGATTATGTGGATATGCTGAAGGAAGCCTATGAAAACCGCTGGATCGATGTCTACGAAAACGCCGGCAAACGAAGCGGCGCCTATTCCTCCGGCGTGAAGGATCCCCATCCCTATGTCCTGCTGAACCATAAAGATACGCTGGATTCCATGTTTACGCTGGCTCATGAAATGGGACATACCCTGCACAGCTGTTACAGCCACAGGAATCAGCCGCCGTCGACCAGCGACTACGTGATTTTTGTCGCGGAAGTAGCGTCTACCTGCAATGAAATTCTGCTGATGCGCTGGCTGCTGGAAAGAACGACGGATAAAAAAGAGAGAGCCTACCTCATCAACCACTTCCTGGATTCTTTCAAGGGAACGGTTTTCCGCCAGACGATGTTCGCGGAATTTGAGCTTGCCATGGGCCGGATGGCAGAGGCAGGCGAAGCGCTGACCGCTGATGTGCTTTGTAAGAAATATAAAGAACTGAACGAACTCTATTTCGGTCCGGATATGGTTTCCGATGATGAAATCGCACTGGAATGGGCACGGATCCCGCATTTCTATTACAACTACTACGTGTTCCAGTACGCGACCAGTTTCTGCGCCGCTGTTGCCATTGCCGACCGCATTCTCGCCGAAGGAGAAAGCTTCGTAAAGGATTATAAGAAGTTCCTTTCCGGCGGCAGCAGCACCGACCCGATCTCCCTGCTGAAGATCGCAGGAGTAGATATGCAGACACCGGAGCCGGTCCACGCAGCCCTGAAACTTTTCGGGGAGCTGGTGGAAGAACTCGAAAAACTGAGCTGAAAGCAGAGCCAGGAAGGCAGGGGGCCGCCAGGTCCAAAAAAAGCGGGGCGCCGATTGGCGCCCCGCTGAATGTTTCATCTATCTTCAGGAACGAATGATTAGCCCCTGTAGTAGTTGATCAGGCAGCCGGCCATGATGATGTCGCGCTCTGCATCGGTCAGTTCGCCGAGCTTCACGTCGAATTCCTTCACG
>CACZQT010000046.1 GCA_902783295.1 uncultured Lachnospiraceae bacterium | reverse complement strand
ACACCATGAAAGCTGGAATACCGACCTTGCCATGAAGCGCCCTCAGCCCCGCTTCTTTGCCGAGGGCAGCGAAGCGAGAAAAGAAGAATTCATCAAAGAGTGTGAGAACTGGATCAATTTAGGCTTACACCCGAATATCGTCTCCTGTTACTATGTGAGAGAAATAGGCGGAGTACCTACTATCTTCTCAGAGTGGATGGATAACGGAAGCCTGAAGGACAGGATCAAAGACGGTTCCCTGTATGAAGGCACGGAGGAAGAAGTACAGGAACGTATTCTGGATATTGCCATCCAGACGGTAAGAGGCCTGCAGTATTCCCATGAAAATAACCTAGTCCATCAGGATGTCAAACCCGGCAACATCCTCCTGACAAAGGACTGGGATGCGAAGGTAGCGGACTTTGGGCTTGCAAAGGCGCAGAGTCAGCTGACAGAAAACGAAAAACCGGTTTCCACCGGTTATACGATACAGTACTGCCCGAGAGAGCAGGCGGAAGGTGCACCTGCCGAGAAGTGGATGGATGTCTACGCCTGGGCACTGACAGTATTAGAGATGTACGCAGGCAAACGTCTTTGGGACAGCGGAGATGAAGCTACCCGGCACTGCGCGGAATACTTCACCTCCTGCCGGGAAACCGTCCCGGAGCAGATGGCGGAAATCATCCTCGGTTGTCTGCGGAAGAGCGGGGCTAATGCACAGGAGATCGAGCATCAACTTCTCGACCTCTATGAGGAGCTCAACGGCGCAGCCTATTTCCGCCCCGATGCCAAAGCAGCCTCCGATACAGCCGGCAGTCTGAACAACCGAGCCCTTAGCTTCCTTGATCTGGGATATGAAAAAGAGGCCCTTGCCCTTTGGGAAGAGGCAATCCGCCATGACGCCGGTCATCAGGATTCCCAGTTCAACCGCGCTCTCTTTTTGGTGCGCAGCAGCCGAAGCTACGATTATCAGGCCATTTCCTACCTGGACAGCCTGGAAAAAATCACCGGTGCATCTCTTTCCGATCCGATCCGCCGGGAATGCGGCGGCATCTACGAATACCCAAAAGAAAGCCCCCCTGAGTATATCATCGCCGGAGAGCCCGATTCTCTCTGCCTTTACAAAGATCAGCTTTATATGGTCATGCTTGGCGGCGAACGTCGCGATGAGCTGATCGGCCTTCAGTGCATGCCGAAATACCATCCGGATAAATGCAGGACCGATAACCTGGATAAGGTACGCAAGTGGGTAACAGAAGCCAAGTCCCAGATCCTCCATACCTGCCTTTGCCCGGAAAAAAAGCTGGCTGCGGTGATGCTGCTGGACGGCAGCCTCTGCCTCTACAGCCTGGGGATAAAAAGGATCCTGCGCAAGACCCGAAGCCTGAACAGCGGATTGAAATTCCTCTTTCATCCGGACGGCTCCTTCCTTGCCGTCTGGCGGGAAAGCGGTAAAGGCCTGACAGTCCGTACTACCCTGCTGAGCATTCCCTGGTTCGGGACACTGCTCCGGGAAGAGATGGAGTTTGTCTGCTTTCTCCCGAAAGGAAGGTGTCTTCTCCGGGGGAAAAGTCGTGGGGCCCTGGAGTCACTGTATCTGTTTGAAGGAAAAGCCGGCTCCCTGCGGGAAGTTTACTCCTTTTCGGAAGAACTGGAAGAGCACCAGGAATATGCTGAAGAGTGTGCACCGCTGCTTTGTTACAAATACAAGGAATCCGGAAAAACCTTTGTGCTGGACGAAAATCTGCGTGAAATCCCAGTGAGTGCAAAACTGTTTGAGGACTGTGCACAGATTTACCATCATGATCCTTCCAGAGGGCTGGTTTTTACATGCTGCGGCGAACAGCGTCTCGCTGTCTGGGACTATCGGCAGGGAAAATGTCTATTCACAGCCCGCTTCCATTGGACGGTAAGGCATCTTTGGGATCCGACAGAGCGTCAGTTCCTGAATTTTACCCATCTATCTCCCGGAACAAAAGACTGGCGCCACCGAACCTGCTGGTTCCCGGTCGCCTTGCCTGAGCAGAATCCGCTTGCGGTTCCCGCAAAATGGCGAGTATCAAAAATCGTCACCACCGGACAGCGCGCCGGACAGGATCGGATCATTGCGACACTTATCCGGCAATTTCAAGCCTGCCGGGAAAAAGGAGATCTTGCTCAGGCTGTACAGATCCACAGCCGTTGCTGTGAAATTGAAGGCTTTTTCATGCATCCGGAAGCTGAGGAAATGTCCCGATTCCTGGAAAAGAACGCGCTTCGCAAATCGATCCAAACCGTCCGAACCCTTGGGGAAATCCCGGAGATCCCCAAAATCCGGATCCTGGCATACAGTTCACGCCACAGCGGCGACGAGCCCTATGACGAGTATTGCGCACTGGCCTGTTCAGATGGACTTCTGGCCATAGAAGCCAGGGACGATGGCGCTTGCCGGATCATCCTCTTTGACCGGGAAGGCACACTGGTTCGCGAAATCCCATTTCCGAGATATGTTCGGCAGGCAAAAGTCCGGGGCGACCGTGTCTTCGCCTTCCGCAGCAACGGACAGTACGAGGTCTATGACCTGCAGGGAAAACTTATCGCTGCTCCATCCGGAGAAACGACTCCTACTCGTTCCGCAAAAAGCAAGGCCTATTATGTCTGTCACGACATGGACCGGGCCGGAGAGCGAATCCTCTGCGAGCGGAAGGATATGCCCGGCATTTCCCGGTATTTTTATCAGAAAGACCTTCGCAGTGGGCGCATCCTCCACCTGGCGGAAGAGCGCCGGACCAGCCCGGCAGCGCGCTATCTGAAGGACGGTTCGATCCTTCTGCTTGCAGGCACCAGCTTCCGCCGTTTCAGTCCGGAAGACGGATCCCTCCTCT
Source organism: uncultured Lachnospiraceae bacterium (assembly GCA_902783295.1). Lineage (GTDB taxonomy): Bacteria > Bacillota > Clostridia > Lachnospirales > Lachnospiraceae > UBA3305. Next base: position 73 of record CACZQT010000046.1, on the reverse strand, counting down.
CCTCCTGGTCTGCCGAAGCAGAAGACGTCAATCACGCCGAACTCTACCTTTCCGCGGCAAGAGATCTTATATT
>CACZQT010000045.1 GCA_902783295.1 uncultured Lachnospiraceae bacterium | reverse complement strand
CTTTTCCTTCTCCGGCATGACTGGGGAAAATCTTTTCCAGAGGGGCGCTCCAGATCCTGATCGCTTCCTCCAGGCTGAGCCGGTCATTCCCGAAGGACAGTACAGGTTCTTCTGTCACTACGCCGACAAGGCTTCCCCTAGAAGCAAGTTCTCTGACAGCCGTCTCCGGAACTTCCGCCAGAATGCCGCCCCATCCGGGAGCGAAGAAAGTATCCTTCGGGAAATCATCTTCTACATGTACACCCAGCTTGTTGCCGAATGCCATCTTGGCAGCTGCTTCCGCCAGGCCAAAGCGTTCCACTGCGTAAGCTGAAAGGATTCTTCCCGCCTGACAGTCTTCATGGAAAGCGGAATACAGTTCCATAGCCTGCTTATAATCCGGCAGATCCTTTTCATCTCTCTTCAGAGGGAAGAAATACAGCCGGCTGCCTGCCTGTTTCAGCTCAGGGGAAAGAATATCTCCTTCTTTTGCAACATCTACGGCAAAGGAAATCAAAGTCGGAGGAACATCGATTTCATTGAAACTGCCGGACATGCTGTCCTTACCGCCGATGGATCCGAGTCCCAGCTCCATCTGCGCTTTATAAGCGCCAAGCAGTGCTGAGAACGGTTCTCCCCACCGAAGCGGATCTGTTCCAAGCTTCCGGAAGAATTCCTGGAAGGTAAAATGTATTTTCCGGAAGTCCCCGCCGGCCGCGGCAATCTTGGCCACTGAAGAAAGAACCGCATACTGTGCCCCATGGAACGGGCTCCAGCTGGAAAGATAGGGATCAAAGCCATAGCTCATCAATGTTACAGCATCTGTTTTTCCCTCCAGAACTGGTACCTTCGCTGCCATGGCCTGAGTCTCGGTCAGCTGATATTTTCCGCCATAAGGCATCAGAACAGATCCGGCACCGACAGTGGAGTCAAACCGTTCCACGAGACCCTTCTGAGAGCAGACATTCAGATCGCTCAGGATATGACGCCAGCGTTCGGAAACCTTTTCTCCTTCTCCGGCATTCTCTGACTCTGCTTTCTTCCGGAACAGGTTTCCTTCCTCCTTCGGAACAGGAACGATCAATTTGTGTTCCTGATGTGCCCCATTGGTATTCAGGAAGGCACGACTTATATCTACAATGATTTTATCCCGCCAGTACATAACCAGCCGGGGATCTTCCTTGACTTCTGCCACCACTACAGCTTCCAGATTCTCTTCCCGGACATATTTCATCATTTCAGGAAGGTCTTCCGGATCAATGACAACAGCCATACGTTCCTGGGATTCGGAAATAGCCAGTTCGGTGCCGTCCAGGCCGGCGTACTTCTTCGGGACCATGTTCAGGTCGATCCACAGACCGTCCGCCAGTTCCCCGATAGCTACGGAAACACCGCCTGCACCGAAGTCATTGCATTTGCGGATCAGACGGGCTGCTTCCGGCCGGCGGAACAGGCGCTGGATTTTTCTTTCCGTGGGGGCATTTCCCTTCTGGACCTCTGCACCGCATGTTGTCAGAGACTGGCTGGTGTGGGACTTCGAGGAGCCGGTAGCTCCGCCGATGCCATCGCGTCCGGTACGTCCGCCAATCAGAAGGATGATATTTCCGGGGTCGGACGTTTCACGCATCACGCTCTTCCTGGGAGCTGCTCCCATAACCGCACCGACTTCCATCCGCTTCGCCACGTAGTCCGGATGATAGATTTCCTTTACATAGCCGGTTGCAAGACCGATCTGGTTGCCGTAGGAGCTGTAACCTGCTGCAGCCTCTGTTACTATTTTCTTCTGGGGAAGCTTGCCGGGCAGTGTTTTTTCTGCGGGAGCGGTCGGATCGCCGGCACCTGTGACACGCATAGCCTGATAAACATAAGTGCGTCCGGACAGCGGATCACGGATTGCGCCGCCAAGGCAGGTAGCCGCGCCGCCAAAAGGCTCGATCTCGGTCGGATGGTTATGCGTTTCGTTTTTGAAATTAATCAGCCATTCTTCCGTTTCACCGTCCACTTCAATGGGAACTACGATCGAGCAGGCATTGATCTCATCAGTTTCTTCCTGATCCGTCAGTTTCCCTTCTTTTTTCAGTTTTTTTACAGCGAGGGTCGCCAGATCCATCAGGCAGATGTATTTGTCCTTCCTGTCACCGTAAAGTTCCGCGCGGTCTGCAAGGTATTCCCGGTAGGTTTCTTCCATTTCTTCCCGGTAATCACCGTCAGCAAAGGAAATATCCTTCAGTTCCGTCTGGAATGTGGTATGGCGGCAGTGATCCGACCAGTAAGTATCCAGCACACGGATCTCCGTGACGGTGGGATCCCTCTTTTCTTCATCCCTGAAATACTCCTGAATATATAGAAAATCGGCAAATGTCATAGCCAGGTTCAGGGAGTCAAACAGAGATTTCAACTCCGGTTCCGCCATTCCGGTGAAGCCTTCAAACGTCTTCACATCTTCCGGTTCAGGGAACGTCTGCTCCAGTGTCTCCGGCACCTCGCCATCCGACAGACGGGAATCCACCGGATTCAGTACCAGGGAACGGATCGATGCAAGCTGCTCCGGGGAAACATCTCCTTCGATCACATACGTTGTGGCAGAACGGATAATGGGAGTTTCCTCTTCACGAAGAAGCTTCACGCATTGTTCTGCAGAGTCTGCTCTCTGATCGTACTGCCCGGGCAGAGCTTCCACGGAAAACACCTTTGCACCATCCGCGCGGGGAAAGGTTCCCTCATACAGGATGTCCACAGGCGGCTCCGAAAAGACCAGCTTTTTGGCAGCTTCATACGTTGACTCTGTGATATGCTCCATGTCGTAGCGGATCAGTACCCGTACATTGGTCACGTTTTCAAGCCCCAGGAAACCGCGGATTTCCTCTGCCAGCCCTCTGGCGGCTACCGCATATTCCGGCTTTTTTTCCACATAAATACGTCTTACGCTCATGACTTCTCCTGTGCCCTCCTTTGAGACGGTTATTCCTTCTTTTCCGCAGGCTGGTCCTGGTCTGCGGCATCTCCTAAAGCAGCCGCATCCAGGGAAATCTGTATAAGTTCCCGGATCTCGCCTTCCGATAATCCTGTCTTTTCCGACAATTCGGAAAGTGTTGCCTCCCGTTCATTTTCATCTTCAAATTCCAGGGTCGCTGCCAGAAGACGGTTTGCTTCCCTGGCAATTCTCTCCCCTGTTTTATCCTGGCCGGCCTGTTCTGCTACAGAACGTTTCATGCTCCGTTCGATTCTTGCAGTAACATAAGGCGTCAACCCGCCGGACAGCAGTCCTCCCCGCCCCTGAATCTCAGCCAGAGCTTCGAAGAGTCCCATATTACCTTCCTGTACCAGGTCTCCGATCAGCACGCCCTTTCCGGCATGATGTTTTGCCAGATCCAGTACCAGATGAAGATACCCTTCCGTCAGGCGTTCCAGTACATCTTCCCGGCAGCCAGGCGCTCTCCCAGAGCATCAGCTTCTTCCTCGGAAAGCCGCCGGACATTTTCAAGATCTTTTAAATACATCTTGAACGTAGCCTTTTCTTCTCCGGTCAGTTTCGGTTCTCCGACAGGAACACTGCGGGTATCCCGGGGTTTATAGTCTTCAATAAAAATCTTCTCTTCTTCCGCATAGCGGTATATTTCCCGGATCTGATCTTTTGAGAGTGTCTGATCCGGAAAACAGGCCAGGATCTGCGGAATGGTAATATGGCCGAAATTCTGACCGGCCTTTTCCCGAAGTGCCGAAAGCCCCCGGAGAAACTGTTCTTTTTTATCCATTTTTTATTTCCATGCCTGTTAAAACAGGAAGTGTGCCAGAACCTGGTTGCTTACATCAATTCCAAGATCCGTCAGGAAGACCCGGCCCCATTCTCTTTTCAGCACCATCTGCCGCACCAGGGAATCCGCCACCGAACCATAGACTTCTTCAAACGAAACCCCGAAGCACCGGTAAAAATCTTCCTCCGAGATACCGGCCGTCAGCCGGAGACCAAGGAACATGTATTCCTCCATGGCAGCTTCCACTGTCTGGGGTTCCATTGCCCGGTATTCCGAATACGCTTCCGGTATATGCAGGCGGTATTCTTTCGGATCACGGGGATTGGAAAACCGTTTTCCCTGCAGGTAAGAAGCGGCACTCTGTCCAAAGCCAATGTAATCCTTCATTGTCCAGTATGCCAGATTATGACGGCATTCCTTTTCTCCTCTGGCGTAATTGGATATCTCGTACCTGTGATATCCGTGCTGTGCCAGATATTTACCGGTAAAGTGGTACATAGCCCTGTCCGTCTGTTCATCCGGAAGCTGCTTTGCTCCTTCCGGAGTTCCGTACATGTTATAGAAAGGCGTTCCGGGTTCTATGGAAAGAGAATACGCGGAGATATGCTCCGGAAGGAGCTGCACAACTTTCTCCAGGGTAGTCCGCCAGTCATCCAGAGTCTGCCCGGGGAGAGACTGCATCAGATCCACATTGATATTCCTGAACCCCAGTTTCCTGGCCAGCCGGTAATTTTTCACGAAGTCATCAAAAGAATGTATCCGGCCCAGCAGCTTCAGTTCTTTATCATTGGCCGACTGAAGCCCTATGGACAGACGGTTGACGCCGAGATGCCGGTAACCGGCCAGTTTATCTTCCGTCAGCGTACCCGGGTTGCATTCCATGGTGATTTCCGCGTCTTCCGCGATCAGGAACTGATCCTTCAGCTGCAGCAAGATCCGCATGATCTGGATCGGTTCCATCAG
>CACZQT010000044.1 GCA_902783295.1 uncultured Lachnospiraceae bacterium | reverse complement strand
CTTATAAATCGTCTTCAGCTGGCTCTGGGACTGCAGGATGATCGAAGCGGAGATTTCCCTGCTCCGGATCGTCGCGATCAGCTTGTCAAACTTCGGAATCTGGCCGATGTTGGCAAACTCGTCCAACAGGAGACGCACATGGTACGGCAGCCTGCCGTTATATACATCATCCGCCTTGTCGCAGAGCAGGTTGAAAAGCTGGGTATACATGATGGCCACTACGAAATTGAACGTATCGTCCGTATCGGAGATGATGACAAACATCGCTGTCCGCCGGTCACCAAGCTTGTCCAGCTCCATCTCGTCGTAACTCATGATTTCCCTAAGCTCCGCGATATCAAACGGGGCCAGCCTTGCGCCGCAGGAAATCAGGATTGATTTCGCAGTTTTGCCGGCTGCCAGCTTATACTTCTTGTACTGCCGCACTGCAAAATGCTCCGGATCCTCCGCTTCCAGGTCCTCGAAGAGCCAGTCCACGGCATTTTTGAATTCTTCATCATCCTCCCTGGCTTCCGAAGCATTCAGGAATTCCAGCAGGGTGGCAAAGTTCTGTTCCTCCTCCGGGGCTTCGTAGTATATATACCCGATCAGCGCACAGTACAGGAGCCGCTCGGCTTTCACCCAGAAATCTTCGGTGGATTTCTCACCTTCACCCTTGGTATTGGCAATGATCGTATTCACCAGCTTCAGGATGTCCTTCTCGGTCCGGATGTAATGGAACGGATTGTAATGCATGGATTTGGCAAAGTTGATGGTGTTGAGCACCTTCAGCTTATACCCAGCCCGCACAAGCATCTTTCCGCACTCCACCACGATGGTTCCTTTCGGGTCCGTCACCACGTAGGATACCTTCTCCGGCATCTGCATCAGGTTCGGCTTCACATAGTACCGGGTCTTACCAGAACCGGAACCGCCGATGACGATTACGTTTTTGTTCCTGGCGTATTTCCAGTTCTTCGGACGGCTGTTCATGGTCAAGAATTCCGTCTGCGTCAGGATCACGTTGTTCTCGAAGACGGGATCCACAAAAGGGGCGATGTCTTTTTCATTCCCCCACCGGGCGGATCCGTATTCCTCCCCCTGCCGGTACTTCTTCGCATTCTTCCTGCGGTACCAGACCACAGCCTTGAAAACAGCTGCGCCAATGATTCCCACCATCAGGTCCCACCAGTGAAAACTGGGCACCAGTGACTTAAAGGCAAGCCCGAAGTACAGGAACATGTTCATCAGTTTCTTCACCATGGAGCCCCCTGTACAGTGCCGGTACAGCCAGGCTTCTTTTTCGACCAGATAAAAAACGATGATGTAGGGGATATTGGCGACCAGCACCTTCCTCACATTCACCGTCTGTAGCTTTTCCTTCACGGCACCTCTTATCCTTTTCATGATGCCGGAAGCAGTATTTGATTTTCTCTTCCTGCCGGAAGCCTTCTTATGCGAGGGACCGGCACGTGTTCTCTTCATTTCCTTCATCGCTCCTGTCCCCTGTCTTTCTGTTTTGTCTTTTCCAGCTCCCTGTGTTTCGAGGAGCGTTCAATCGCTTTCTGCAGCCGCTTCCGGATCGATACCTTCCGGCTCTTCTTCAGCGTCGAGCCGGTATATTCCTTAAAAGCCGCCGTCATCACATCCACATCCTTTGCCCGAAAAAATACCAGGTATTTCGGCGGATCCACTGCCTTGTCCTTCTTCAGGCTGTAGTCGATACTGTATTTCCGGGCGACCTTCTCAAAGGATTTGATATTCTTATCCGTGATCTCGATATTGGAGAGCTGGCTGCCTTCCCGCATCATGGATTTCAGGCTCTTTTTCCCGGGTTTGAAATCCTTGATTTCTTTCCTCGCTTTCTCTGCTGCCACCCGTTCGGCTCTTTTTTCCTCCCGCTTTTCGCTCTTCGAAATCCGGTTCTTCTCTTCCATGTAGCGGAGCCATTTTGCAAGGGCGGTTTTCAGGATATTGCCGGAGATCTTTCCGCCTGTAATTACAAGCGCCATTGTCTTCTCATCCACTTCTTCCTGCATCCGTTTTCACCTCGCTTTCGCTTCATTGCTGTAAGAGACAGCTCCCGGAATGGGGTTTGTTTCCCCTAAACCACACCATCAGGTCATCGCTGCAACATTGCGTCCCATATTCATGAGCTGCTGTTCCACGACAG
>CACZQT010000043.1 GCA_902783295.1 uncultured Lachnospiraceae bacterium | reverse complement strand
TCGTGATGGGCTTCGGTAGCCCTTTGTTCACCTCGTCCACGAACTGGGCGCAGTGTTCGATCATCTCATCCATTGTACATTCCTGCAGGAACTTTCCGTCCTTATAGCAGTATATGCAATAGTCTTCGTTCTTGCTCCCGTCGGCATTGGTGCCGAGGATCTCCTCTGTGAGCGGCATTCCGCAGCTCTGGCAAAACTTCTGTTCCATATTATCTACGATTGATTTCAATTCTCAGCACACGCATAGGGCGGTCGGAGCCGGCTAGCAGTTCGTCAACACAGACCTCACCGGTGGGGACAAATCCACACTTTTCCATCACGCGGCCGCTGGCCGGATTGTCGATAAAGTGGCTGCTTATCAGGGACGGGATGTCCGTATGCTCCCGGATATGCCTGAGCATCAGCCCGAGCGCCTCCGTGCAGATTCCTCTGTTCCAGTAAGGTTTTCCTACCCAGTAACCGACCAACGGCTCGCCCTCGCGGGACGGAAGATTATTTCCGTCACAGGGTGTGTACCCCATGGCACCGATAGGTTCGCCGCTTTCCTTCATGCAAATAGCCCAGGTGGTGTCATTATGAAAAACCGTCCGGATGACTTCCCGGCTTTCTTTCTCGCTTTTGTGAGGAGGCCAGCCGGCACGGGGGCCGACTTCCGGGTCGGAAGCATACTTGTAAAGGGCTCCGGCATCACTTTCACGCCAAGGGCGCAGCAGGATCCGGTCCGTCTCCATGAAGACGCCGTCATATCCCAACTGTCCCGGGATGCGGAGCTTTTCCTTCGGAGGGAAAGTGGCATCATAAGCTGCAAACGCCTCCGGTTCCTCGTCTGCGACGAAATAGCCCTTCGGCGGGCAATAGGTAGCTTCCGTGATACCATTCGACGCCAACCATCCCGGGATGAGTTCCTGTGCAAGGAAGAAGGGGACCTCGGCATCCTGCGGGAAATCATGATAATGGATGCCGAACCCGCTTGCCAGCGAGAAACCGGCATGTTTATAAAAGTCGATATTGCCCTCCATGCATAGGAAACCTACACTCCTTTCCCTGGCTCTATCCAAAGCATATTGAAGAAGTTGAAGTCCATAGCCCTTCCGCTTATAGTCGGGATGAATGCTGATCGGGCCGAAGGTCCAGGATGGCCTGTGCGTGCCATCCGGCAGTACAAGCCCAGCCTCGGAGAACATCACATGGCCGATAATCTTTCCCCCTTCCTCCATCACGAAATCCAGTTCCGGGATAAAGTCAGGGTTGCTGCGGTACCGGTTCAGCACATAATGCTCCGTACATCCGGGGCGGTACACATTCCAAAAGGCCTCGCGCGTGAGGTTCTCCACCTCACGGTAATCGGCGGGTGTTTCAAGCCTGATGATCATTCTACTCTCGCCCGGGTATGACGACATTCATCCTTTCAATCTCGATCTTCTCCCACACGTGCTCCTGCACATAGGGTTCTCCGGCGAGGTAGTCTTCCAGCCCGCTTCGGTCAGCGAAATCCAGGATAAGCACGGATCCTTTCATCTTTCCGGATTCATCCAGCAATCCTCCGGCGCAGATGACGTGCCCGCCCAAACGGGCCATTCCTTGCAAGTGGCGTGGACGGACCGCCATTCTCTTTTCCAACATACCTTCTCCGTCGTAAGCTTTAACGATGAACTGCATGGCTGTTTCTTTGCTAATTGATTTCAAGGCAAATATAACAAATAACACGCTTCTTTTCACAGCTTTCCCCGCATTTCCCGGCGTCTTTTCTCGTAATACGCATGCCTTGCCGGATTCTCCGGGAACCAGCCGCGCAGTACTCGCTTTTCCTGGAGGAACATCTCGAGGATGCCCCAGAAGCAGCAAAAAGCGAAACCACCGATCATGATGGACAGGATATCGTTTTCGATAAACAGGGAGAGTGCGCAAAAAACCAGGGCCGCCGCCAGCCACAGCCACCAGCATTGTTTTCCCCACCGGTATTCCATCTTGATAACCAGGGGATGACAAATACCTATACTCAGGAACACGGCAGCGCCGATGATGATGCCATTGAGATTCATACCGAACTATTTCGCATGCAAAGTTAAGTAAAACAGACGAATCAGATTATCCTTGTTTCTCTTTTATATTCCGTTGCTATTCGTATCTTTGTCCCTGTAGTCACAGTAGTGTATGAAAAAAACATTTGTCTCCATCCTGTCCGTCCTTGTGCTTTCCGCCGCACAGGCCTCTGCACAGACCGTTACCGATTTCGGAACCTGGAGCAGCATCCAGC